>JAIFTM010000003.1 GCA_019661745.1 Mollicutes bacterium PWAP
ATTATATACATTATTAATGATGATTAAAAAGATGCTTTAATTTAATAAAATATTTTTTTATGGAAAAATATTTAAAGAAAAAAATAAAATTCAGCCAATAATATAAACAAATATAGCAAGAACTGGAAGAATAGAATAAATTCATTTATTTTTAATGTACTTACTAGTAACGCCCGAAATTCCCAAAATAATCATTTCTGTACCTGCAATAGCAGATATAGGTCACATAGCACTAACATTTTCATCCGAAAACATAGACCCTTCAGTAAATGCCATATCTCCAAATATTGCAATTCCTAAGTTAAACATTTGAGCGCCAAGAATTGCAGCAACACCGGCAGCATATTGTTTAGATTTAATTAAAGCAAAAAATGCAGTTATTTCAGGAAGTGAAGTAGTGACTGAAAGAACTAACCCCCCTGGCCCTTCTGGACTAATATTGAATGTTTTCGAAGCCCCATCAACTGTTCAATTCATAAGAAGCGCCAAAATTGTAACAATACCCCCGAATGTAAAGAATAATAAAATACCTTTATTTTTAGAAATATTTTTTATAGGAGATCTTTCAATTTCTTCTTCGTTTTTTTGAAATTTTCATTGAAAAATTAATGAAATTATATAAACAACCGCCATTATTATTGGGATAATTCCAATAATAAAAACACCTGATTTCCCCAAAGACAAATCTTTACCTAAAAACATTAATAAAGAAATAATAATCATAAGTCCACCATTTAAAAATAATGATATTTTTGTATAAAAACTTATTTTTTTCATAAACATATTTGAAATAAAAATGATTAATGCAAAAGCAATTGATAATGCACTAAAAGCATTTGCTCCCAAATCGTCAGCAATACCTGTGCCAGGAGTGCCATTAATGCCTTGTGCAATTTCAGTAATTAACTCAGGGACAGAAGTAAATACAGCAATTAAAGTTCCTCCTATAAATGCATTCCCAAATTTTGTTTTGCTCATTAAAACACCAGAATATTTAACTAATTTTAAAGAAGAAAAAACTATTAAAAAACTAATAAATACAAAAACAAAAATAGTTAAAAAACCTCCGCCTGGCCAATTACCAATTCACGAAATAATATTATTCATGAAATTATTATAATATTTAAATAAAAAAAAATAACTAATTAGGTTATTTGTTTTAAAAATATTTAATTATTTGTTTTTGTGTTCCTCAACTATCCTGAAGAGTTTTCTATTTCAATGATTTAAAGCGCTTTTTGTCTTATTAATACCTGTTTTTTTAGATAATTTATAAACAATATCATTTAATGAATCTTGTGGATTGGAAGATTTTAAAGAAAAATATTCTAATTCTACTTTTCTAAAAAATAAATCAAGCTTATTACGTTTTAAATAGTCATATTGTCTCATAAATTTAATATTTGCATCATACATTTTTTCTTCATTATAAACATCTAAATTGGATAGTTTATTAATGGAATTCATAATGTCTCTATTAATTCTTTTATTTTCAAATTTTATAACAGCATTAACAGCTCCTATAGCTTTTAAGTAATCGCTTAGTTGATCACTTTTTTTGATATAAACAAGAAATTTGTTTTTTCTTTGCAATAATTTGAACTCAAATTTATAACGAGATAAATAATCTATTATAAATTTACCAACATTTCTGTTATTTAAATTAATTTCTAAATGATAATAAAGTGATTCGATATCACTTATACTGCCGGAAGACAAAAATAAACCTGCAAAATATTGAGTTGGAACTTTAACGTCGAAAAAGTTATGATTTCCTTTTTCAAAAATTATTGTTGAAGAATATTTTCTTCCATTTTTTAAATATGGAAAAGAATATTCATTCATTTTATTTATAAATAATTCTCTTATTTTAGAATTTCTTAAATTCAATAAAATGGAATCTTTATTATTAAAAAAAATAGAACTTTTTATTCCATTAATGAATGAATTCAAATCTTCTTTAGAAATAATATTTTTAATTACTTCTTTTTTAATGTCGTTTGTAAAACTCATTAACTTAATTCGTTTGTTAATGATTTTGCTGCAACGGTCCCATCGCTAACAGCAGTAGTAATTTGTCTAACATTTTTTTTATTAACATCTCCAACAGAATAGATATTTTTTATTTTAGTTTCTTTATGACTATCAACAATAATTAAATTAGAATTTTTATCAAAAATATCTAAATGTTTAGCAAAGTTAACCGAAGGTAAAAATCCAATATAAGGGAAAACTGCTTTAATATTGAAATCTTTGATTTTTCCATTTATTTCAACTTTTACACCTTCAACAAATTTATTCCCATATAACTCTTTTATTTTGGCATTGTAATGAATAACAACATTTTTTTTAGATTCAATATCTTTAATTAATTTTTTGGTTGATTTAATTTTATTTCCTCTAATAAAAATGTGAACTTTTTTAGCTACCGAAGCAATAAAGGCTGCTTCTTCAATAGCAGAATTCCCACTTCCAATAATGGCCATTTCATAACCTTTAAATAATCCTCCATCACAAATAGCACAATAACTAACTCCAAACCCATTAAAACGTTCAATATTTTTAATTTCTTTTGGAATTTTTTCTTTCATGCCGGTTGCAATAATTATGCTTCTTGAATAAAAAGTAGTTCCATCTGTGAGCTTAACCATTTTGAGTTCATCTTCAAGAGAATCAATTTTTTGAACTTCTCCAAATCTATATTCAGCATATTCTTTTGCATGCTCAAACATTTTTAAAGCTAATGAAGGCCCTTCTATTTCTGCATCACCAGGCCAATTATTTATTTTTTGAGTATAAACCACTTTCCCGCCAGGTGCGCCTTTATTTATAAAAAGTGTTTTTAATTCGCTTCTGCCTGCGTATACTGCAGCAGCTAAACCTGCAGGCCCAGCTCCTAAAATAATTACATCAAATTCTGTTTTAATTTTATACATATATTTATTATATATTAGTCTAAAATTATGAATTAGAAATTCTAAAAAAGAAAAATCTTAATATTAAATTAAGATTTTTTAATTGGTATTCTTTTTTTTACAACCTCTAAAGCAGTAATTCAAATTCTAGTTGTAGAAATTTTTCCGTTTTTTCTAGAATTTTCAATTTCAACTAAATTTTTTCTTAAAATTTCCATACTGTTTTTTTCAGATATTTCGGTTTCTTTAGACATTTGAACTTGATTTAATTTAGCTTGTTTTTTATTAATATTTTTTTGAATTTTTTCTTCTTTACTAACAATGCTTTTGCTTTCAACATTAAGTAAAATATACTCTTTTTTGAATTTTTCAAGTCATTTTGGATTTTCATAAAAATTTTGAATTTCTTTTATTTTTTTATCTAGTTTTTTTTCATTAGATAAAAAATGTGTGTAAATTTTTCTTGATTCTTCATTATTGTTAGTTTTTTTAATATTTATTTTTTGTTCTTTTAAATTAATTTTAATATTTTTGATTTCATCTCTAAGTTTATAAATCAAAGTATTCATTTCATCTCTATAATTCTTAATATCAATTTTTAATTTATTTATCTCAGAATGAATTTCTGATTTTTTTTGATTTGAAATAATTAATTTTTTTTGATTTTTAAATTTGAATTTTTCATTTTTCAAA
>JAIFTM010000068.1 GCA_019661745.1 Mollicutes bacterium PWAP
ATGTATATATATCTGACTCTTTTAAAAATTATCAAGAATATTATTTTTTTGCTTTTGTTGAAACTGATAAAAAAATTATTTCTTTTAATGAAAATGACAAAAAAAGATTTATTTTTTCATTTCAAGAAGAAATGTTAGATGAAGAAAACACATATAAAATGGTTCTTTTAGATTTATCTAAAAAAGTATTTTTAATGCATGACACACTTAAATTGGTCAATTAATTATTTGACACTTTTACAATAAAAATTATTTTTTTAATAAATTGTAATTTTTTTTACAACTTTATAATTCTTTATATATAATAAAAAAGCACTCAATATTAAAAGTGTTAGATATTTGAAAACTGAATAGCGAAATAAAATTAGAAATATTTTAACGACATTTATATAATAAAAAATTAATTTAAAAATTTTTTCGTCAATAACAAATAAAATAATTTCGTTTCGACCTTAAAATAACTCAAACAAAATCAATAGACAATAGTCAATGATCAACAACAAAGTAATTTGTAAAAAATTACTCATACAAATAGATATAGAAATATATCAAAGATAACAACAACAATCGTTTTAAATAAGTAAGAGCCTTTGGTGAATGCCTTGGGTCTGGAAGTCGATGAAGGACGTGATTACCTGCGATAAGCCTCGTGGAGCTGGATATACGCTTTGATACGGGGATTTCCGAATGGGGAAACCTAACTAGATTAATCTCTAGTTGCCACTTTACTGAATACATAGGTATTGTGGAGAGACACCTTGTGAACTGAAACATCTTAGTAGCAAGAGGAAAAGAAAATAAATAATGATTCCGTCAGTAGCGGCGAGCGAAATCGGAAAAGCCCAAACCATCATTTTGATGGGGTTGTAGGACAATCTTTTAGAGTTACAAAATTTTAAGATAGAAGAAGTAGTTGATAAGCTACGCCATAGAGGGTTACAGTCCCGTATTTGAAATCTTAAAATCTCTTGATTGCATCCTGAGTAGGGCGGGGCACGTGAAACCCTGTCTGAATCCGCCGGGACCACCCGGTAAGGCTAAATACTAACCAGACACCGATAGTGAACTAGTACCGTGAGGGAAAGGTGAAAAGAACCCCGGAAGGGGAGTGAAATAGATTCTGAAACCAATGGCTTACAAGTAGTCAGAGCCCGTTAATGGGTGATGGCGTACATCTTGCAGTATGGACCGGCGAGTTAATTTATCATGCAAGGCTAAGTGGAAAAAAGCGGAGCCGAAGAGAAATCGAGTCTTAATAGGGCGACATAGTATGATGGATTAGACCCGAAACGGGGTGATCTACACATGAGCAGGGGGAAGCAATGGTAAAGCATTGTGGACGCCCGAACCAGAGTACGCTGAAAAGTGCTTGGATGACTTGTGTGTAGCGGTGAAATTCCAATCGAACTCCGAGATAGCTGGTTCTCCCCGAAATAGCTTTAGGGCTAGCGTTGTGTGTTAAATATTGGGGGTAGAGCACTGAATGTGGAATGGCTTCATCTCGAGGTACTGACTACAATCAAACTCCGAATACCAATATGTATTGCACAGCAGTCGGACTATGGGAGATAAGTTCCATGGTCGCGAGGGAAACAACCCAGATCGTCAGCTAAGGTCCCAAATTTATACTAAGTGAGAAAGGTTGTGGGATTTCATAAACAGCTAGTATGTTGGCTTAGAAGCAGCCATCATTTAAAGAGTGCGTAACAGCTCACTAGTCAAGAGATCCTGCGCCGAAAATGTAACGGGACTAAGTATAAAACCGAAGCTACGGGTACGTAAGTACGTTAGGGGAGCGTTCTAATCAGCGGTGAAGCTGTACCGTAAGGAGCAGTGGAGCGTTTAGAAGTGAGAATGCCGGTATGAGTAACGATTCAAAGTGAGAATCTTTGACGCCTATTGGGGAAGGTTTCCTGGGCAAGGTTCGTCCACCCAGGGTTAGTCGGGACCTAAGGCGAGGCCGAAAGGCGTAGTCGATGGACAACAGGTTGATATTCCTGTACTTCCTAATCAGTGATGGAGTGACGGAGAAGGATAATACTACCACTTATTGGATTGTGGGGTAAGCATTTAGTGGGACTTGTAGGTAAATCCGCAAGTTTTTAACCGTGAGATGTGATGCATAGCGAACGCTTCGGCTTGTAGCGAATTGTATGATTCCATGCTTCCTAGAAAAGCTTCTAGCATTAATGTGACTGGAACCCGTACCGAGAACGGACACACGTCCCCAAGATGAGTATTCTAAGGCGAGCGAGATAACTATTGCTAAGGAACTCTGCAAAATGACCCCGTAAGTTCGCGAGAAGGGGCGCTCTCTATTTTAGAGAGCCGCAGGAAATGTGAGGGGCGACTGTTTACCAAAAACATAACTCTCTGCTAAATCGTAAGATGATGTATAGGGGGTGACGCCTGCCCAGTGCCTGAAGGTTAAGTTGATGCGTTAGCTTTATGCGAAGCGTTGATATGAAGCCCAGGTGAACGGCGGCCGTAACTATAACGGTCCTAAGGTAGCGAAATTCCTCGTCACTTAATTGGTGACCTGCACGAAAGGCGTAACGATCTCTCAGCTGTCTCAGCAATAGACTCGGTGAAATTATGGTCCCGGTGAGAACGCCGGGTACCCGCAGCAAGACGAAAAGACCCCGTGGAGCTTTACTATAGCTTCGTATTGGGTTTTGATTAAACATGTGTAGGATAGGTGGGAGACTTTGAACCTAAGACGCCAGTCTTAGGGGAGTCATCCTTGAAATACCACCCTTGTTTAATTGAAATTCTAACCATCTCCCATGAATCTGGGAGTGGGACAGTGCGTGGTAGGTAGTTTGACTGGGGCGGTCGCCTCCTAAAAAGTAGCGGAGGCGCTCAAAGGTCCACTCAGCATGGTCAGAAACCATGTGTAGAGCGCAATGGTAAAAGTGGGCTTGACTGTGAGACTTACAAGTCGAACAGGTACGAAAGTAGGACATAGTGATCCGGCGATTCCGTGTGGAAGGGTCGTCGCTCAACGGATAAAAGCTACCCCGGGGATAACAGGCTTATCTCCCCCAAGAGATCACATCGACGGGGAGGTTTGGCACCTCGATGTCGGCTCATCGCATCCTGGAGGTGAAGTTGCTTCCAAGGGTTGGGCTGTTCGCCCATTAAAGCGGTACGCGAGCTGGGTTCAGAACGTCGTGAGACAGTTCGGTCCCTATCTGCTGTGGGCGTTGGAATATTGATGAGAGTTGCTCCTAGTACGAGAGGACCGGAGTGAACGTACCACTGGTGCTCCAGTTGTCCTGCCAAGGGCATAGCTGGGTAGCTAAGTACGGAAAGGATAACCGCTGAAGGCATCTAAGCGGGAAGCCTCCTCAGAGATGAGTATTCCCCTGAAATTCCTTGTAGACTACGAGGTTGATAGGCTGGAAGTATAAGCATGGCGACATGTTAAGCTGACCAGTACTAATAATTGAAAGGTTTAAAACGTGAGTTTTAAAGTCGAAACGCAAACAATACGCTATTCAGTTTTCAAAAATCTAGAGCTAAAAGCTCATTTTTTATTTTTTATTAATTAGCAATATACATTAAAGATTGCTAATAATTAGTTTATAATTAATTATATATTTAAAAATAAGGAGAAAAATATGGATTTTAACTTTACGCCAGCAAAAGATAGTAAAAATGTTTTTAAAGATTTTACAAGAAATTTAACAGATGAAGCAATTAAAAATAAAATTGATCCAATTATAGGAAGAAATGAAGAAATTAGAAGAATAATTCGTATTCTTTCTAGAAAAAATAAAAATAATCCTATGTTGGTTGGAGAACCTGGAGTAGGTAAAACTGCAATTGTTGAAGGCTTAGCACAACGTATTGTTTCAGGTCAAGTTCCTGAAAATATGAAAGATATGGAACTTTTAGAACTTGATGTTTCTTCAATGCTTGCTGGAGCTCAATATCAAGGAATGTTTGAAAAAAGAATGAAAGATATTTTAAAAGAAATTAAAAAATCTAATGGTAATATTATTTTATTTGTTGATGAATTTCATACTTTAATTGGAACAGGTAAAAATCAGCAAGGTGGTTTAGATGCTGCGCAAATGCTTAAACCAATGCTTGCCCGTGGTGAATTAAAATTAATTGGTGCAACTACTTTTTTTGAACATAAAAAATATATTGAAAGTGATGCTGCTTTTGAAAGAAGAATGCAAAAAGTTATTGTAAATGAACCTTCTGAAAAAGAATCTATTGCTATTTTAAGAGGTATTAAAAGTAGATATGAAACTTATCATTCAGTAACAATTAAAGATGAATCTATTATTAGTGCTGTCAAATTAAGTAAAAGATATATTAATAATAGATTTCTCCCTGATAAAGCAATTGATTTAATGGATGAAGCTGCTTCTATTATTCAAACCGAAATAAATTCTGCTCCAGAAATTTTAGAGAAAAAAATTCAAGAATTAAATATTATCCAAATTGAATTAGCGGCATTAAAAAAAGAAATTGATTCTAAAAGTTTAAAAAGAATTGTTGATCTTAAAAAAATTCAACTTAAATTATCTTCAGAAACTAAAGAACTTCAATCAAAATGAGATAAAGAAAAAAATTCTAATGAACTTATAACTTCTTATAAAAAAATTATTGAAAAACTAAATCATAAAGCAACTAATTATCAATCTCATGGCGAATTTGAAAAGGCATCAAAAATAATTTATAAAGAAATTCCAGAAATTGAAAAATTATTAAAAATAGCCATTGAAAAAAATAATTCTGATGAAAAATCATTATTCAAAGATAAAGTTACTGTTAATGAAATTGCTCAAGTTGTTTCTAAATGAGTCAATATACCTATAGAAAATTTACTTGAAAATGAAAATGATAAATTATTGCATTTAGAAAAAGAACTTTTAAAAAATATAAAAGGTCAAGATAATGCTGTTGAAAGTGTTTCAAATGCTATGTTAAGAAGTGCAACTGGCGTAAGTAATGAAGATTCTCCAATTGCTTCATTTCTTTTTTATGGTCCTACAGGAGTAGGAAAAACTAAATTAGCTCAAGAATTATCAAAACTACAATTTGGTTCTATAGATAATATGATAAGAATTGATATGAGCGAATATGTAGAAAAAAATACTATCAGTAAATTAATTGGTTCTCCCCCAGGTTATGAAGGTAGTGAAAATGGTGGTTTATTAACTGAAAAAATAAGGAATAACCCATATTCTGTAGTTTTGATTGATGAGTTAGAAAAGGCGCACCCTGAAGTTATTAATATTTTCTTGCAAATAATGGATAATGGAAATTTAAGAGATTCTAGAGGTATTGGTATTAACTTTAGAAATACAATCTTAATTTTTACTTCTAATGTAGGTGGTAAAGAAATTTTATTAGAAAAAGTATCTGAAGCTAATAAAAAACTTAAAGAAGTATTTAATCTAGAAATATTAAATAGATTTGATGAAACTATTGTATTTAATAAACTTAATGAAGAAAATATTAAAGAAATTGTTTTAATTGAATTAAACAAATTTAAAAAACAATTAATTGAAAAAGATATTTATGTTAAATTTTCTGATGAAATTATTGATCATATTTCTACTACTGCTTATTCTAATATTTTCGGTGCTAGACCTATTAAACATTGAATTAACAAACATTTAAGAACTTTCTTAGGAAAAACAATTATTAAAAAAGAAATTCTTAAAGAGGTTACTCAAATAATAACTATCAAAGAAAATAAAATTAAATTTCAAAAAAATATTATTAACTAAAATATATAAAAAAATACTTTTTTAAAAAAAGTATTTTTTTATATATTTTATTAAACAAAAAAAACCATATGGTTTCTTATCAATAATTTAACTTATTTGTTTATAGTTAATTATTCAATTAATACATCTTCTAACTTCGACTTAAATTAATCGTTTAATCATGAAAACTCATTTGTTTCATCATCGTCTTGTTTTTCTGTTTCTTCAATTTCAACTTCTTCTGAATCAATTTCTTCTGTTCCATTGAACAGAATTGTTTCTTCTTCAAAAATTTCTTCTGGTTTTTCTTCTGAAATTTCTTCTTCTGATGTTTCAGGAGGAATTTTTTCTTTTTCTTCTTGAGGAAGAGGGTCGGCAACTAATAATTCTTTTGTTTCCGGAGTAGAGAAGTCATCTGTTTCAAATTCTTTTTCCACAAATTCTGATACTTCTTCTTTAATATCAATTTCTTTAACATCTTTTTGCATGTCTTCTTCAGTTAATCCAGTAGCAATAATTGACACTTTAATGTCTTTTCCTATTGAATCATCTTTAGTAAGACCAAAAATTATTTGAACATTACCATTTGTAAATTTATTAATTGTATCTGAAGCTGCTTTACCTTCGTTTAAAGTAACATTTGCTCCAGAAACATTAATTAGCGCATGTTTAGCACCTTTTATAGAAGCTTCAAGAATAGGAGAACTAATAGCGTGTGTGGCTGCTTTTATAGCCCTGTCTTCTCCTGTTGCTCTACCAATACCAATTAAAGCATTTCCTTTATCTTTCATTACTGTTGTAATATCAGCAAAATCAAGGTTGATATATTGCACTTTGTTAATTAAATCTGTAATAGTTCTTATTGTTTGACTCAATGTTCTGTCTGCATACTGGAACGCTTCGCCAAAAGCTACATCACCATATTGTTGTAGTAATTTATCATTTGATACTCTAATTAGAGAATCAACATTCTTTTTAGTTTCAATAAGTCCTTCCGAAGCATTTTTGTATCTAGTTGTTCCTTCAAAATCAAAAGGTGTAGTAACAACAGAAATTGTTAAGGCTCCACTTTCTTTAGCAATTTTAGCAATAACTGGAGTAGCTCCAGTACCTGTTCCGCCACCCATTCCAGATGCAATAATAACCATATCTGCACCTTCGAGAGCTTCTGCAATTTCTGCTTTACTTTCTTCAGCTGCTTTACGACCTACTTCTGGATTAGCTCCAGCTCCTAGACCATCAGCAATGTTAGTACCTAATCTTATTTTTTTCTCAACCGGAGAGTTTTTTAACACTTGTTCATCTGTATTGGCAATAATATAATCAACACCATCAATCCCGGATTTAACCATTGAATGAATTGTATTGTTTCCACCACCGCCAACACCAATAACTTTTATTTTAACAAAAGAATTGTTATTTGATTCCATGTGTTGTTCTCCTTTTTTTAATCCCAAAAAAACTTTGAAACTTGTTAAATAAACTAAATTTTCCTAGTTCTAATTTTTGAGTTTGTGAAATATTTACAAGTTCTGATATTGAATGTTTTGTTAGTTCATTAATACCAATTCCCATGTTTTCTATTTCTCTATTTTTAT
This sequence comes from Mollicutes bacterium PWAP, assembly GCA_019661745.1. Lineage (GTDB taxonomy): Bacteria > Bacillota_I > Bacilli_A > Mycoplasmatales > Metamycoplasmataceae > JAIFTM01. Next base: position 7,331 of record JAIFTM010000068.1, read on the forward strand.
TGCTTTTTTTTGCAATAAAATTATTAATATTATCAAGAATGTTGAAACTGTTAATTTTTGTAACTTTACCGATTAAAATAATATTATTTATTTTTTGATTAAATTTCTTCATTTCGATATTTATAGCATTTACAATTTTTGATTTAAAGTCATTAAATAAATTTTTTACATCAAAAGTTTTTATAGAGACAATGCCTTGTCTAATTTTAAATTTATTAAAAAGAATTTCATTTAAATTTTCTTCATTATAGTTATTAAATAAAATATCTGCTTCTTTTTCTGTTAAATTAAATTTTGTTTTTAATTTTTGTAAAAGATTACCTATAGTAAAATTTAAATTTATTTTAGAAACAGTTATTGAATTTTGAATTACTGATAAAGTAGAGAAGTTTAAGTCTAATTTTAAAACCGCAACCCCTTCTTGTAATGCTCCTTTCGAAGCATAAGTCATATTTAATGTTTCATTTAATAATAGAATAGTTTCGATTTTTAAATTTTTTAAATTTGAAATAAATCTTATTAATTCACTTATATCTTCATTGTTAATGCTTATTTTTTTAATGTAAGCCAATACATCTTTTTCTTTTTTTTCTTTTTTTATTACAGTTTGAAATACTGTTTCATTTTGATTATTATCAACAAATGTTTTCAACTCTTTATTGTTTGAGAAATTTTTTTTATTGGTACTTAATTCAATCCCATTAATGTTATCATCAATAACGATTGAAAAATTATTTATTTTTAATTTATTTTCTTTTGGTAATTCTGTTAAAGATTGTTTAAGTTTGTTCTTATCTCCGAATTTAATAGTTTTTGAAGCAATTGAAAAAGTTTGTTTTTTTTCATTAATAATTATGTTTTCAAAAATGTTTATTTGCCATAAATCATTTTTAATTAACAAGTTCATAAAAATTTTCTTTTTCATCATCTTCATCCTCTATTATTTTATTCTTTTTAAAACCCTAAGTTTTGAACTTCTGGCTCTATAGTTTTTTTCAATTTCATTTTTTTTAACTTTTATAGTTTTAGAAATAAAATTGTTTGATCCTTCTTTTTCAAAAAAAAGCGAAGTGTCTTCTGTTAAAACAGAAAATTGTTTTTTTATAATTTTATCTTCCAAAGAATGGAAAGAAATAATAGATAATATACCACCAATTTGTAATAAATAAGGTGAATCTATTGTCATTTTTTTTAATGAATTTATTTCATCATTAACTTCAATTCTTATTGCTTGAAAATATTTTTTTACAATATTTTTTTTTCTTAGAACTGGCGCTGGAGTATTTGATCTTATTAAATTAACAAGTTCTAACGTTTTAATAATTGGTCTATTATTCACGATGGCTTTCGCCACACGTCTACTAAGAGAGTGCGAAACATCAGCGTAATATACGAAAATATTAACCAATTCGCTTTCGCTATAATTGTTTATCAAATTTAAAGCACTGAATTCTTGAGATTGATCCATTCTCATATCGAGTTTAGAATCTTTATTATAAGAAAATCCTCTATCTGCATTATCAATTTGAGGACTACTTACTCCTAAATCAGCATAAATACCATCAACTTTGCTAATTCCATGTTCTTCTAATTTATCTTTTATATTTTTAAAGTCTGATTTAATTAGTATGAAATTATTACCAATTTTTGAAAGAATATCTTCGCTATATTTAATAGCTGTGTCATCCTTATCAAAACCAATAAATAAACCTTTAGGCCCAAGTTTTTGGAATACTTTTCTAGCATGACCTGCTCTACCTAGAGTCAGGTCAACATAAATGCCATCTTCTTTTATATCAAGAGAATTAATTGTTTCATTAAATAAAACTGAAATATGTTTATTTGAAACATTCATTAAAAATTAAAGTCCTCTGCATTATTGTAGAAGTTATCAATTAATTCGTTTTTGTTTTTCTCATCAATAGGAATAGTAATTTCAATATAATTATCCATACCAATGAAATTTATTTCTTTAGTTTTCAAATTAAGTTGTTTACTAAAATTTTCAGTAATTCTAATTCTTCCACTACTATCAGTTTGCAACTCAACAGTACTTCTCATAAAAAATCTTAAAGATTCTCTAGTTTCTTTTTTTCTTTTGTCAACATTCTTGATTTTTCTTAACATCAAATCATAAACATCCAAATTCATAAGTCTAAGTGTATTGTCAGGCCCCATAACTAAGAAAATTTTTTCATTAAGGTTTTTTCTAAATTTAGCAGGAATCATGACTCTATTTTTAGAGTCAATTTTTCTTACTTCATCTCCGTAAAACATGAAAGTCCTTTCCCCAAACAATATGTTATGGTCTTAATAATTATAACTTAAAAAAAATAATATCAAAAAAAATGGGAATTCTTAACACCATGCTAAAAGTTTATTTTTATGGGGTTTAATCATTATTTTAAAAATTAAATTAAATTTTTTTTCATAAAAATATAAAAAAGTGGGAGATTTTCCATTTTTTTATATTTTTG
>JAIFTM010000069.1 GCA_019661745.1 Mollicutes bacterium PWAP
GTTTTCAGAATTTAATTGTTTGAAAAAAGAATCGGTTATTTTTACTGTTTGTTCTTCTTTGTTGATTGTATAATGTACATTTTTATAAAAATGTCTTTTTTTAAATTTTTGTTTTTCCATTTATAAATTATAAATTGAATAACCTAAATTATATTAATCAATATATTTTTATATTTGAAAAACATATAATATAATATAAATATGAACATTAAGAAAACTTTATTTGAAAATATTATTGAACGTAAAATTCCTGCGTCTATTGTTTATGAAGATGAAAAAATTATTGCTTTTAAAGATATTAATCCAATAAGTGAAGGGCATGTTTTAGTGGTTCCTAAAAAGTTTTCTAGAAATTTATTAACCATCAAAGATGATATTTTGGCATATTTGATGGTTAAGTCTGTTGAAATTGCCAAAATTATAATTAAACAAAAAGGTGTTGATGGATTTAGATTACATGTAAATAATGAAAAAAGTTCTGAACAAGTTGTTTTTCATACTCATGTACATATAATACCTTCTAGAAAAGGTGATCCCAAATGAAAACATATTCCAAGAGGTCAAAAAGTTTATTAATTCTATTTTTTATTTAATTTAAATTCTTTGTATAATATTAAAGCCAATTGAATAATAACCTTATAACCTGGGTCAGGGCGGGAACGTAGCAGCCCATATAAGAAGTATTGTGTTAATTGGTTCTTTTTTTATGCAATTTTTATTATTTATTATTTCAATGTCTTTTAATAATAAAATTAAAAATAACAAAATTAGTAAAAATAATGAAAAAAGAAGTATTTTTTTCAAAATACCAACTTATTTTACTCGTAAAAAGGGCGGAGCGCAATATATTGAGTTATTTTTCGATATTATTATTATTGCTGCAATTGGTTCTTTTGTTCATGTTTTATCTAATAATTTTTTCCATCATGAGGTTCATCATGGAAAAATTTTAGTTGATTATGATTACAATATAAATAAAAGCCAAATATTTTTTATTGCAACACAAATTCTCACAATAATGTTATTGTGAAAAAACCAGACTGATTTCAATAATAAAATGGGCTCTGAAACAGCAAGACATATTTTTATAACTTTAGGAATTATTTTTTTTACTTTATTTATTATTTTAGCCGCATATGTTAGTCAATCTAGCCATAAAACAATTTTTACCTTAATGTCAATAGGGTTAAGCGGTATATTTATTTTAACTATTTATCAATATGCTATGGTTTTGGATTGTTTCAAAACACAGATATGAAAAAAAATATCAATTTTGACAACTTATCGGAAGAGTTACGGGGGCATTATTTATGATAATAGTTTTTTCTTTATGGGGTTTATTTAAAGATACAAACAACTATAAATTTTATCTTTCTACATTGCCATTTATTTTTTCTATAATCACGTGAATTTTTTTTGATTTTATTTCAAATAGAAAAAAAATTACTGTAAACACTCATTTTTCTAAAAATAACTTTGAACACATTCAAGAACGTTATGTAATCCTGTTCATGGTTTTTGTAGGAGAGGCCTTTATATCTAATATTAATTCTACAGTAGAAGTTATTTTAGAAGATCATTATAGAAATATTGTAGAAGTTATTGGATTATTTTCTGGAACTTCTTTAATGTTGATGTTGTGATTCTTGTGATTTACTTTTTTAAACACTTATCCTGATGGAATTGAATCAAGCGGTCGTAGTAGCGTCTTTGCCTATTCAACATTATTTACAATCACTTCATTTATTTTACATTCTGATGGGTTTGAAGCTTTAATTTTAGATCCAAATGGAATTACAACTAAATGATTACTTATTATAGGCGCATTATTGTGAGGAACTTTTACTACTACAGCTTTTTTTGGCCTTAAAACTTATAACTCTAAATTTAAAATCCCTATTCCAAGATGAGTTTTATTTATTGGATATTTTTCATTAATTTTAGGTTTATTATTAATTGGAACTGGCTTTATCAAAAATATTAATATTTTTGATATTTGATTAATGCTTCTTTCTAATACAATTATTTTTGTTACTTCATGAATAATTAGTTATATATTAATTAGCAAAAGAGAAATACGAACAAACTATAAATCATTTTATATTAGAAAATTTGTAGATCATGAATTTAGGCTACATTATTTTTATCATATTCTTAAGCCTTTTGTAGATGAAGAATATCATAAAAAATACAATTATGAATTAAATATTTATTCTAAATATATTTTAAGAAAACACAAAGAACATGAACCAATTAAAATGAAAAAAAGATTTATTTTTTCTCTTGAAGAGGGTCTTGCATGGTTAAGGATTCAAGATATGAAGATGCGGCTAAAAAGTATTATAAAAAATATCCAAATAAAAAATAGTGAATAATTTTTATTATTTTTTATTTGTTTGTTTATAATAAATAAGCACATAAAAAATGGGTGTGTACCCAAGTCCGGCTGAAGGGACTAGTCTTGAAAACTAGCAGGGGCTTTACGGCCCGCGGAGGTTCGAATCCTTTCACACCCGCCATTTGAAAAGATTAAGTTAATAGCTTAATCTTTTGTTTTACATTTTTGTATTAAAATTGAGTTTATAATAAATAATAATGACAAAATCAACACTAGAATTAATAAAAAATGATGTAGATATTTTAGAAACAATAAGTTCAAGAATTAATGTTACAAAAAAAGGTAAAAATTTTTGAGCAATTTGCCCTTTTCATCAAGATACTTCTCCATCACTTTCTATTTCAATTGAAAAACAAATATTTAAATGTTTTGTATGTAATAAAGCCGGAGATTTAATTTCTTTTGTTTCAAGATTTGAAGATATTTCTTATAAAAAAGCTATTGAAATTATTGCCAAAGAAAACGATATTGCTTTTACAAAATTTAAAGAAGTTAAAAAATATAATGAAAATCAAGAAAAAATGATTTCTGCTTTATTTGATGCTAATTTGTATTTTAAAAACTTTCTATTTTCTAAAGATGGCAATTTTGCATATGATTATTTAAAAAATAGAGGAAAGTCTTCTCAAAAAATTATTAATAAATTTGATTTAGGTTATGCCCCAAAAAAAGGTCTTAAAGAATATCTTATAAAAAAAGGCCATGATGAATCTATTTTAATAAATTCTGGTTTATTATCTGAAAATGGATATCCCTTTTTTAAAGATCGCTTGATGTTTGCTATTAAAAATTCTTTTGGAACTATTGTTGGTTTTAGTGGAAGAACTTTGAAAAATGAAAATCCTAAATATATAAATAGTCCTGAATCTTCACTTTTCAAAAAAAATGAAATTTTATATAATTATAAAAATTCTTATGATTCTATTGATAAAACAAAAAAAGTTATTATAGTTGAAGGCTTTATGGATGTTATAGCTCTAAATTCTATTGATATTAATAATGTTGTTGCAATAATGGGGGCAGCCCTAACCTTAAAACATACTAATCTTTTAAAAAATAAAAAAGTATATTTGTTTTTAGATGGAGATGAAGCAGGTATTAACGCATCTATAAAAAGTACTGAAATACTTTTAAAAGAAAACATTGATGTTTTTTATGTAATTAACAAAACTAAATTAGATCCGGATGAAATTATTAATAAAAAAGGAAAAAAAGAAATAATTGAAATTTTAAATAAATCTATTGATGCCTTTCTTCCATTAATTAATAATAAATTTAGAAATTTTAATAAAGATAATTTTGAAGATTATTATAGTATCAAAAAATGATTTAATTCTTTCAATTTTAAAAATAAAAAA
>JAIFTM010000070.1 GCA_019661745.1 Mollicutes bacterium PWAP
TATATATATAATATATTTTAAAAAAAGGAGATAAAATGTCAGAATATGGTGCAGATAATATACAAGTCCTTGAAGGTTTAGAAGCAGTGAGGAAAAGACCCGGAATGTATATTGGGTCTACAAACAATAAAGGACTTCATCACATGATTTGAGAAATTGTTGATAACTCAATTGATGAAGCAATGGCTGGTTTTGCAGATAAGGTAAAAATTATCATAACAAAAGAAGGGGCTATTAGAGTTGAAGATAATGGTCGTGGTATTCCTGTTGCTAAACATGCCAAAACTGGCATTTCTTCTGTTGAAACTGTTTTAACTATTTTACATGCTGGAGGTAAATTTGATAGCTCCACATATAAAGTTTCTGGAGGTCTTCATGGTGTTGGGGCCTCTGTTGTTAATGCTCTTTCCAAATATTTAAAAGTTTGAGTAAAAAGAGATAAAAAAGAATATTATGCTGAATTTACAAAAGGTAAAATTTTTAAAGCTCTTTCTGAAATAGGTTTTTCTGAAAAAACAGGAACAACAATTGAATTTTTTCCAGACTTTGAAATAATGGACCATAATGAATTTTCTTTAAGAACCATTGTTGAAAGGGTTAAACAAACTGCATATCTTAATAAAGAACTTAAACTTCAAGTAATTGATGAAAGAGTAAATTATAATAAAGAATTTTATTTTAAGGGTGGTATTGTTGAATTTGTTAATGAAATTAACAAAGGAAAAGATGCTATAAATGAAGATGTTATTTATTCAGAAGATTCTATGAATGGTGATGATGGTGACATTCATGTAGAGGTTGCAATGCAATATACTTCAACTTATTCTGCAAATATAAATTCATATGCAAATAATATTGCAACTATTGAAGGTGGTTCACACGAAAAAGGTTTTATTGATGCCGTTCATAGAATATTAAATAATTATGCTGGTCAAAATAAAATATTTAAATCTGCATCAGATAAATTTGGTGTCGAAGATATTAAAGAAGGTTTAACTGCAATTATTTCAATAAAACATCCAGATCCAATTTTTGAAGGTCAAACAAAAGGTAAGCTTGGGAATAAAGATGCCCGTAAAATTGTTAATAAAGTATTTTCAAACGCTTTAGAAAGATATTTGATGGAAAATCCAATTATAGCGACTAAAATAATCAATAAAATTTTATTAGCTAAAAAAGCTAGGTTTAATGCTTTACAAGCTAGAGAAACAACAAGAAAAAAATCTGGTTATGATGTAGGTTCTCTACCTGGTAAATTAGCAGATAATAGTTCTAAAAATCCCACTATTTCAGAAGTTTATATTGTTGAGGGTGATTCTGCTGGGGGATCTGCTAAAATGGGTAGAGATAGAGAAACACAAGCAATATTACCTTTAAGAGGTAAAGTTATTAATTCTGAAAAAGCTAGAATTGATAAAGTTTTTGCTAATAATGAAATAGGTTCAATGATTACTGCTTTAGGAACTGGTGTTGGAGAAGAATTTAATATTAATAAATTAAGATATCATAAAATTATAATAATGACTGATGCTGATGTTGATGGTGCACATATTAGAACTTTATTACTTACATTTTTATATAGATATTTAAGACCTTTAATTGAATATGGTTTTGTTTATATTGCCCAACCTCCGTTATATAGAGTTGCCTATAATAAACAATTTGTTTATTTATATACAGATTATGAAAAAGAATCTCATTTAGCGACACTTCCTGAAGGTGCTAAATACACAATTCAAAGATATAAAGGTCTTGGAGAAATGGATCCCGATCAGCTTTGAGAAACTACAATGGACCCCGAAAATAGAAAAATGCTTCAAGTTCAAATTGAAGATTCTGCTGTTTCTGATTTAACATTTAGTATTTTAATGGGAGATGAAGTTGAACCTAGACGTGATTTTATTAATGAAAATGCTACTTATGGGTTTAAAACGGATTTAGATTTATAGAAAGGGTGGATTATGTCAAAAAACAATAAGAAAAAAGAATATGAATATATTGATGAAGTTATTTCAGAAGATGAAATTTTAGAAGAAAAAAAATCTTCTATTTTTGGAGATGATGATTTTGATATTTCTACCTCAAATTCTAATGAAGAAAAAAACTTAAGAAAAAAAGTAAAAGTTGAAGAAGATTTTTTAATTGATAAAGTTGAATCACAAATTATAAGTGAAGAAGATAAAAACATATTTCCTATAAATGTTGAAGAAGAAATGAGAAAATCTTTCTTAGAATATGCAATGAGTGTTATTGTGTCTCGTGCTCTTCCTGATTCTAGAGATGGATTTAAACCTGTTCATCGTAGAATTATTTATGGAATGAAACAATTAGGAATGACTCATAAATCTCCTCATAAAAAATCTGCAAGAATTGTTGGTGATGTGCTTGGTAAATATCACCCTCACGGAGATAGTTCAGTTTATGAAGCTATGGTTCGTATGGCTAGAGATTTTTCTATGAGATACCCTTTAGTTGATGGACATGGTAATTTTGGTTCAATTGATGGAGATCGGGCAGCAGCTATGCGTTATACCGAAGCTAGATTGAGTAAAATTGCTGAAGTTATGGTTGACTCACTAAATAAAAACACAGTAGATTTTGTAGATAATTATGATGGTTCAGATAAAGAACCAGAAGTGTTGCCTTCTAGAATTCCTAACTTATTTATAATGGGTTCAACAGGCATTGCTGTTGGTATGGCAACTTCTATTCCTCCACATTCACTATCTGAAATGATTGATGCCGCTGTTTATTTAGCTAGAAATGAAGAAGCTTCTACTGAAGATTTAATGCAATTTGTTAAAGCTCCTGATTTTCCAACTGGCGGAATTATTATGGGTACAAGTGGAATCAAAACAGCTTATGAAACTGGTAAAGGTTTTTTAACTTTAAGAAGTAAGACTTACATTGAAGAACTTTCAAATGGAAAATTTAGAATTATTGTTACTGAAATTCCTTATATGGTTAATAAATCTAACATGATTGAAAAAATTGCACAACTTGTTAAAGGTAAAATTATTGATGGAATTACTGATTTACGTGATGAAACTTCTCGAGAAGGAATTAGAGTTGTTATTGAAGTTAAAAGAGATGTTGTTCCTGAGGTTGTTTTAAATAAACTTTTTAAATTAACAAAATTACAAACTAATTTTTCTATGAATATGATTGCATTAGTTGATGGAAAACCCCAACCGCTAACACTTAAAAAATCTTTACAAGTATATTTGAAACATCAAATTAATATAGTTACTAGAAGAACTACTTTTGATTTTAACAAATCTGAAAATAGAGCCCATATTGTTAGGGGACTTATGGTAGCAATCAATAAAATAGATAAAGTTATTTCAATAATACGTTCTTCTAAAACAGATGTTGAAGCCATGAGGTCACTTGAAAATTATTTTAATTTAGATGATATTCAATCTAAAGCTATTATTGAAATGAAGCTTTCAAGGCTTACAGGACTTGCTATTGATAAATTAAAAATAGAATTAAATGAATTAGAAATTGAAATTTCTAGTTATAAAAATATTCTTGAAAATAAAAATGTTTTAATTGAATTAATTATTTCTGAAATTCTTGAAATTAAAAATAAATTTAGTGATGAAAGAAAAACTGAAATTATTGAAGGTTCTTCAAATATTACTGATGAAGATCTTATACCAAAACAAAAAATAGCAATTATGGTTAGTTCTAAAGGTTATACTAAGCGCGTTTCTTTAATAGAATTTGGAGTTCAAAGAAGAGGGGGAGTAGGTTCTAAAGGGGCTTCCACTTATTCCGATGATGATGTTAAAGATATTATTACTACTACAACTCATACAGATCTTCTTATTTTTACTTCTAATGCTAAAGTATATAGAATTAGAGCACATCAAATTCCTTCTTTAAGTAAACAAGCAAAAGGAATTCCTTTTCAAAATATTATTCCCATAGAAAAAAATGAAAAAGTTATTTCCATTTTGCCAGTTAATGATTATGAAAATAAATATCTTATTACTGTTTCAAAAAATGGAATTGTTAAAAAATCTCAAATTGATTTATTTAAAAGAATTAATAGAAATGGTAAAAGAGCTTTTGGTTTAAAAGAAGGAGATTCTTTAATTAGTGCTTTTGTAGGGTATGATAATCAAGAAATTATAATAGGTGGCTCTAACGGTAAGGTTGTTAGATTTGATTTAGATTCTGTAAGATCTTTAAGTAGAACTGCAAGTGGTGTTAAAGGTATGAATTTAGACATAAATAATAAAGAACACGTTGTTAGTGCTTCTGTTGTTTCTAAGGGTCAATATTTATTACTTTCAATAGGTTCCAAAGGTTTTGGTAAAAAATCTGCCGTCAATGAATATAGAAAAACTTCTCGTGGTTCCAAAGGTGTTAAAACTATCAATATATCAAAAGCAGGTTCTGTTAAATATGTAGGGCCTGTTAAAGGCGATGAAGATATAATGATAATAACTAAAAAAGGACTCACTATTAGAACAAACTTACTTCATGTAGCTACAAGTAGCAGGGGTGCAAAAGGTGTTAAAATCATCACTTTAAAAGAAAATGATCAAATAAAATCTGTTTCTCTTATTGCAGTTTCACAAATTGAAGAAGAAGTAAAGAAAGAAACAAAAGAAATTTCATTAGACTTATAATAATAATTAAATAATAAAAAAACTCATTTGAATGAGTTTTTTTATTATTTAATTATCTCTTTTTTTTAGTCAATAAACACCTTTATCTTCATAATATGAATATAGGTTATTATCGTTTATTACAATTTGATTATTTTTAAAATAATTATCTTGTTTTGCATTATTATAAAAGCTAACTGCTTCAGAAAATAAAGATATATTTCTTAAACTTAAAAATGCTCTTAATTGTTTTTTATTATTTTCAAAATAACTTCCATTAAAAGTAAGAGTTGAGTTTTTATAAATTGGCATAACTCCAAAAACTTTATGAATTGAAATAGATGTTAAACCTTTTTTTAAATTTAAAGTTTTTATTTCTTTTTTTATAATTTCGCCATCATAAATATAACCATTTCACATATCCATTAAATCCACCTGATTTTTAGAAGCATACTCATCAAGTTCATCTTTATAATAATTTGAATAAGTGTCCATAGAAACTTTTTTTGGCAAATCTAATATACCTTTACCCATTGGCGCATCATTTCCAGAATAAAACTTATAACTTTTTAAATCATTAAATTTTTTTGTTTCCATTAAATCACTATAATTATTATCAATATTTTTTTCTACATTTTCCAAATTAATTTGATTTTTTTTCGTTGTTAATGGTCCCCCATCAATCAATAAAGCATCTAAATCTTTTTTAAGAAAATTATTTGTTTTATAATCCATATTTGCTATTTCCATATTTACTATTTCGTTATTTGATGGATCTAATTTTTTAATTTCTCAATTCAAAAATATTTTTTGGTTCATTGCTTCATTCACCAATAAATATTGGTCTTCTTCAAAAGAATTTTCTAAATCATTAAAATTATATTCATCATTAATATTCGAAAATTGTCTTTTTGTTGTTCCTAAGTATTTAAAAACAATTAATAATTTTAATATTTCATTTTTAATTGATTCAAATATTATTTCATTATTTATGACTTGAATGGTGTAGTCAACAGCAAGCTTTATATTTGATGGAATTTCATTTTCAAGATCTGTAATCATAAAATGATCTTTTAAATCTTGTTTAGTATATTTTAAAGTTCCGTCAGGTTTAGTCATTGAAAGCAAATGTTGTGAAAAAGTAAAATTAATATAATTTCCATCTTCTTGAATTTTATTTTCTAAGAAAGTTTTTGCAACTATATTAAAATTATTATTATTATAAAGATTGTCTAAATCAATTCCTATTTCTAAATCTTGAATTAATGCATCTCTTCAAATAGATTCAAATGCGCTTTCTGCTGAATTTGTTTTATATTTGTCATATAATTTTAAAGTTTCCTCTTGAAAGTTGTCACTTGAACATGATATAACTGTTGTAATTGGGATTGCTATATTTAATATACTTCCTAATATAAATAATGATTTCTTTTTTCTTTTCATTAAATTAGTCCTTCCATAAGTTTTTGCAACTCTTTATCAATATCTTGAATATTTTGAATATTTAAACCGCTTCCTAAAGCTAAAGAACTATAAATTTTTTCAACACCATTACTATAATGTTCATTAAAAAATTTCATAGGATTATTTGAAGAACCAATTTGTGAAACTTGTTTTGAATATTCAGATAAATCGCCTTTTTTAATAAGTTCTAACATTTTATTGAAATCTATTGTAGAATTAGAATTTTTAGTATTATATTTGTCTACTTCTATACGCATTTTATCTTGAAAAAGCCCTTGTTCATTTGTGTCATTAATTCCTATTGTCCCGACAAGAGATTGCATAATTGTTGCTTCTGTATAGTGAGAATTTAAAAATGGAGCAATATTAGTATATTTATTTATTTCTTCAGGATTTTCTGCAATTTTTTGTAGTTCTTCTAAAAAAACATTATTATTGCTTGTTGGAACAAACTCATCAATACTAAAAAAGTGTAATCCATTTGAAGATATTGTCATATAACTATTGGCAGAACCAACAATTTTATAAATGGGCATAATTCCATCTTTTGCACTTCCAGCATTATAGGATTCATTTAAATCACCATTCATATAATTTTTTATTTCTATATTTAATTTTTTTAATAGTGCTTCATCATTAAAAATTACATCCGTAATTTCTTTCAAATATTTTTCTGGTTGTGAAATTCAAGTTGGGTCCAAAATACCATTAGCACTTTTGTAAATATCCATATAAATATTTGATATTTTATTTTGAAGTTTTACCAAATCTACTGTTCCAAACATGCTTTTAAGAATTTTTTCACTATTATTTGTGTTATAAATATTGTTTTTATTTAGAGCCAATAGTAATCCTAATTTAAAACCATCTTCATGTGCATCTCCATTTTCTTTGCCTGTAACTGCAGCATGTAGTGAAGTTTCAACACCTAAAGAACCATCATTTAATTTGGAATCTTCGGAATTAGAACTTGCAATCTTTAGGAAAATTTCTCTTTCTAAGTCAGATGTATTTGAAATTATAGATTCATTAAGTAAATTTATAACTTGTTCTTTTTTACTATCAATATTTATATTTTTAAGTAGATTTTCATATATTTGCTTATCAACGCTTCAATTATCTGAATATTTTTCACCTCTTTTAATTGAAATTAATTCATCTTTAATTTCAATAATTTTAGAATCTTTAATAATTTTATCTAGAGTATCTGAAAAATTGTTATTATTATTTATAGTTTTTGGTACGCTTATTAAATCAGTAATTTTAGAATCTGTTCCATAAAATCATACTTTTGTAGAAAGTTCTTTATCAGTTAAACTTACACTTGTTTTAATTTTGTTATCAATTACTGAATTACAATATGCTACTTTTTTTAATCATGGAAAAATTGTATTTTGATTCATCATTTCAACTGTATATTCTGAATTTCTACTTCAAGTGTTATATCTAACAAATGCTTTATCTTTAACTTGTTTTAAAGCCTCGTTTAAAGCTATTGTGTCTTCAACACTTGAACCATAATTTTTATTTAAAAATTCTATTCAAGCTGCGTTTTGTTTTGCTGCGTTTTCATATAAATTATGATTTGCTTGATTTCAAGAGTTTTTTGTTTCTAGAAGAAAATTTTTATGGGAATTAATAACATTTTCAAAAGGAAGTAATAATTTAGGATATTTATTAATGTCAAAAGTATCGTTAATAAAAATTTTGTCTAAATGGTTTAGGTTTTCTTTTAAATCAGTTTTTTCTTTAATTTTATCATTTAAATTATCAATAGCTTTTTGATCTTTATGATTTTTACCTTTTTCTAAACTTAATGATTTATTTAAAGAAAAAATATCTCAATCAAATCATTGTTTTTGTAATTCTATTGAACCACTTTGTTCTTGATCATATAAAATTTTAATTGCAAAATTTGACCCTTGTGAAACCGCTTGATCTAATTTATATGAATTTTGATCTTTATTCAAAGCATTGTCAATAAGACCAAATAATGGATCATCACTTAATACATCTTGTGCAGATTTATCATTTTTGTCTCTATTAACAAGTGGTATTGCTACTGAAGAGGCTATACCACCAGCTAAAATTAAACCAACTGAAACACCAATTCCTATTTTTAAACCTTTTTTCATATTTAACTCCTTAAAAATTTATTTATATTATAGTATATATTATAATTATAAGTATGGCAAGAATAAATGAAGTAGAACAAAAATTAGGTATAGAAATAGTTAATTTTTTAGAAAAAAACAATTTTAATTATATTATTGATGGAGTTTTAAATATTTATGTAGATATGAAACTTATAAATAAAGACACAAATATTAATTCAAATTTTTTAATAGAACCTAATGCTTTTTATGCAATAAAAAAACAATTTAAATCTAGAATTTTCAAAAGTAAAGTAAATTCAATGATTCATTACATTTCTAGTGATGAAGATCCTAAAAAAGTTTCTAGAATTAGAATTTTATTAAATGCTACACCAGAAAAAATAGACTCTTTTGTAAATCCTTGAAATAAATTTTTGCGGATATTCACTTTCAACTATTGAACTGTTGAAAAGGCAATAAAATTTTTTCAAAATGATAAAAATACTGGATATTATATTTTGAGTAAAAAAACAAAAAAAAGCACCATTAATTGATGGCCTAGTTTTGATTGGAATAAAACTTTTAAACATTCCATTTCAAAAAATTGAATTGTCAATGTTTCTAATGATTTAGAATGATTGAATATAAAAAATTATACTAAAGATTACAAATTGATTTTTAAGCAAAAAAGAGTTATTCCAAATGAAAAATAAAATTATTTTAAGCGGAAAAGTTTTTTCATATAAAAAATTGAATATTATTGTTAAATTAGATGATGGTACAAAAGGTTTTTTACATGTTTCTAAAGTTAGTGACTATTATGTTCAAGATATAAAAAATATTTTAAAACCCAATTTCAATTATTTATTTGAAGTTATTAATTTAAATACAAAAGAAAGAAAATTAAAAGAACTTTCTTACAAATCTTTAAACCCTAGATATCTTAAAAACCCATTTAAATATGAATTGGAATCTAATAAAAAAGATTTTGAATCATTGAAAGAAAATACTGAAACCATATTAAATGAAATATAATTTATTTATTAAAAAGGAGAAATCATGATTAAATTAAATTTAAATAATGTTATTTCAAATAAAGAAATGAATTCTTATTCAAAAAAAGTTAATAAATTAGCTGTTGCAATGGAAAATAAAGAAAGTGTTGGCAGCGATTTTCTTGGTTGAAAAGATTTTGTAAATAATTACAACAAACCAGAGTTATACAAAGTTAAAAAAATTGCTGAAAAATTACATAATTCTAATGTTGATGTTATGTTTGTTATTGGTATTGGCGGAAGTTTTTCTGGCGCTTGAGCTGGCATTGATATGGTTCAAGGTAATTATTCTAATAAAAATAAAGTAGAGATTATTTATGTAGGCAATTCCATTTCTTCTACAGATTTGTATCAAAAACTAGAATATGTAAAAAATAAAAAGTTTGCAATTAATATAATTTCTAAATCAGGCACTACTACAGAACCCGCTATAGCATTTAGAATTTTTAAAGATGCTTTAGAAAAAAAAGTTGGAAAAAAAGAAGCTTCTAATTTAATTATTGCAACCACAGATAAAAATAAAGGCGCCTTACTTTCTCTTGCTAAAAAAAATTCTTATGAAAGATTTGTTGTTCCTGATAACATTGGAGGAAGATTTTCTGTTATTACTCCAGTTGGCGCTTTTCCTATGGCTGTTGCTGGGTTAAATATTGATAAATTTTTTGATGGATTAAAAGATGGATATGAAAAATATAAATCAACTAATTTAGATTCAAATGATGCTTATCAATATGCTGTTTCAAGAGTTATATTAAATAAAAAATATCCTGTTGAGTTAATGGTTCAATATGAACCCCAAATGAATGCTTTCAATGAATGATGAAAACAACTAGCTGGTGAAAGCGAAGGTAAAGACGGCAAAGGAATTATGCCTGCTTCTGCTGTCTTTTCAACAGATCTTCATTCATTGGGTCAATTTATTCAAGACGGTTCAAAAATTATGTTTGAAACAGTATTAACAGTTAAAAAACCTAATTTTGATATTAAAATTCCAATGGATGATTCAAATTTGGATGGCCTTAATTATTTGGTTGGCAAAACAGTTCAAGATGTTAATAATGTTGCTTTTTCTTCAACGCTTGAAGCACACTCTTTAGTCGGCAAAGTTCCTAATATTCATATTGAATTTGATAAAATGGATGAAAAATCTTTCGGAGAATTAGTTGTGTTTTTTTCTAGAGCTGTTGCAATGACTGCTTATTTGCAAGATTCTAATCCTTTTAATCAACCTGGTGTTGAAATTTATAAAAACATGATGTTTAAAAAATTAAAAAAACCAGGTTATTAAAACTTAATAAAAATAAATAAATTAGCAAA
>JAIFTM010000071.1 GCA_019661745.1 Mollicutes bacterium PWAP
AGGTGGATTTGATTCCATTGCAAAAGTAAATAAAAAAATAGAACAAGAAGAGAAAAAAATCAAAGAGGTTAATTCTATTGATAATTCTAAGACAGAAGAAATTGATTTAACAAGATTAAATATTAAAGAATTTAGTAAAGATCTTAAAAAACAAAAATCATTAGCTTTAAAAGAATCAACAATTACAAGATTGAACAAATTATCTAAAATTTATAATACTTCTGTTAGTGAAATAGTAGATAAAATTTTAAGAGAAGCTTTGGAGTTAAAATAATGAATTCAAAATATAAAAAAAATCTAAAGTATTTTAAAGATAAGTTAAAGGTTTTTTAAAAGAAAATATTTTTAATGCAAATGACAATTATAATGATGAAAACTTTTGAAATTGAATTTTAGAAAAAAATTCAAAGCCTTCTAAAATAGAAATTTTTAAAAGTTTTAAAAATGAATGTCCTAATAAGTTTAAAAAAATCATTAATGATTTAATGCTTATAAGAAAAAATAATGTTTTAAAAGAAGAAATATATTCTAAACTAAAAAAATTATTAATCAACCATGAAGATGATCATATAGGAACTAAAAAATTAAATTTCTTTTGACAGTGTTCCAGAGAAAAGAAAAAAAGATGCTGTAGATGGGTGATGTTATACAACTAATGCGGACTTATTAGAAAAATTTTATGAATATCAAATGAAGCAATATGAATCAATTCGTAAACATTATGAAATATTGAAAAAAAAACTTGAAAGAGAAAGAAAAAAATAAACATTGGATTTTATGAAAGCAAAAGAAGCAATATAATTTATATTATAAATAATATTACAAAACATAATACAAATAGTAATATACGAAAGGAGTGGCTATGGCTGCAAAAAACTTTAATGAATATGAAAAACTTAAAAAAATCATAGAAGTGTTCGAAGATTTTTTGATATCTTTAAATGATAAAAGAAATGAATCTGACGATAAATATAATAAATGAGAAGGTGCAGAAGAAGGAAGATTTAATATTAGAAACTATATAAAAAATTATTATAATGCTAAGGAAATCTTACAAAAGTTTGTTCCAGAATTAGCCAATGATTTTATAAAATATTATCATTCAGGCTTCAATAAGGAAAATATTGAAAATGATAAAGTATTATTAAAAAGAGGGTCTGATATTAAATTTTATTTAGAAAGTGGTTGAATGACCACTAATAAAATGAATGCTAGTATAATTATCAATAATGTTGGAAATTATTTAACATCACAACTTACAATGTTGTTGATTGCTTTAGAAAGAATTGAAAAATTTGATAAACTTATGATTGGTGATAAAATGGTGATAGAAGATTCAAAACTTACTGCAGAATGACTTATTAGAAAAAAATTGTATAGGTCATCAGCTATTTTATCCTCAGTAATGATTGAGAGTATTATAAATAATTCTATCAAAAATACAGATTTTAAGCCAGGAAATAAACCCGCTACGTTTGAAGAAAAAATAACGTATTTAAGGGGAGAAGGGTTTATTGATTTAATTCAATCCAATAAGCTCCGCACATACTATTCAATTAGAAATAATATAATTGCACATAATGGACCAACACCCGAAATAGGACACGCAAATGATATGTTAAATGGATTAATTGAAACCGAAATCATGTTTTCTCCAAAATAAAATAATACAAGATAAACCTTATTTTATAGGTTTTTTATTTTTTTAGTAACACAAACAAATCATAATATAAATATAAACTACCCCAACAAAAGTTGTAGTAGTGTAAACTTTATATGAATCTTAATAAAATAAATAAAAAGTTTCACAAACCTAGTGCATTATTACCGAAAATATTCAATAATTTTTTCTAGATACTTTCATTTCTATGTTTTTATTATTTGTATATAAAAGAAGAGTTTATTCTTTTTATTATTTTTTCCTCAGATGCCTTTTTAGGTTTTTTTATAGGAAATTCTAAATTGTACCCAGATTTTAAATATTTAATTGTTGAAGCCCTATCTATATAGTAAAGAGAACAAATATATGGGAATAAAAGTTCAACATATTCTTCGATATTCTTTTTTAATATTCTATCTTTTAACTTCGTATATTTTTTATTATTGATGTAAGAAATTATATTAATCAAAGGTGAAAAAGTATTTAAAATAGCAGGGTTTACTCTTATGAGTAATATTTTTTTTCAAATATCATATGCAAATTTCTCGATTGTTTTCAAAACCTTAAGGTCAAGGGGGTTTCTCCTTTTCTTAATGTTAAGATATGATTTATATATAAAATTAATTTGCATAGCTTTGAATTCTTTTAATTTATTAGTATCTTTGTTAATATTAAGAATTAATTCAGAAGTTCTTTGACAAAACTTTTCATAAAATTCTTCATCATTATAAACATCTATCTGATTAGAAGAATATTTATTTAAGTTATTAAATAAACCCGTTATCGCCTTAGGTTTCATTTCATGAAACTCTTTCTCTCAATCTATTTTTTTGTCTTCTTTAGTATTTAAAATTGTTTTAATTGAATTTAATTTCAAATTTAATCTAGATAATTTAGAATTTATTATGTCGATTGTTTCATCCTTGATTTTGTTCTTATGGGATATATATAAATCGTCTATATGTCTAAATATTTTTAAATGTGTATTTTTCTCTCCTTTAAGAACGCCAGTAATTATTAAATCAATTTGGTTTCCTATTTGGTGAGAAATAATTCTGGATAAATTAGGTCCTATCGGCAGTCCATTAGTTTCTGAAGATGATAAAAGTAAAGCTACATCATGAAATTTTTTATCTAATGAATCAATTTTGTTTTCCTTCAATGAATCCCTCTTTTTTTCTCAATGTTTTCCTTTAAAGAAACTTCATTGCAAGGAATGAATGTAGATAGATGGAAAATATGATTTTATGTCAAGGATAGAAATAAAAGATTCTTTTCTTTTTGAATGCTCATATGCTTTCTCAACCATTTCACTATATGTATTATTATTTTTGTAAGTGAAATAACGATTATTAAACATTGAGTGATTGATATCTTTTCTTTTTTGATTGACATATTTCCCATTAGCAAATTGAGAAATGGATTTTGTATCTTTCTTATATTTTTTAAAAATTCTTTCTTCAATTTCTTTTCATTTTTTAAAAATATCTTGATTATTTTGAGGATGAGGCATAGTTATTGTTTTCATTTTTTTTGATTCGTATATGACTCATGTTATCGGGCTAATCTTAGGTTTTTTTACTCTAATCTTAGATTCTTTTACATTTACTAAATTTGAAATTTCCAAATTAAAAGGAGATTCCAGAGGAACTAGTTCAGAATATATAAACTTTTCTTCCATTTTATCCATTAAATAATAATAGCACAAATAAAAGGTTATTATTTATTCTATTTTCAATCTCCGCAACATTGATAAGGTTTTAAAATTTGTGCTAAAAACTATAATATATATATATTACTAATCAAATATATATTTTTAAATTATTTACAATTAATATTGAAACCCCCCCTCATATGTTATATAAAGTGTAGTTTAAATACAATCAAAAATAATCTTTTTTAAGTTATAAATACATTACTAAGTATTATTATACATAATATTATATATAATATTATGTATAATAATACTTAGTAATGTAGAAAATAATTTATAATTAAATTATGAAAAAAATAAAAACAGGAGCAACGGCCCTTTATAAACAAAATCTTATTTCATATTCTCCACAAAAAGATCATGTAGAAATGTCTCTTTCAACAAACGCAAGTAAATATCCTAATTTAAAAGTTTCATTACAAAATGAAAAAACTTTGAACATTGGAACAATTAATATAGATGGGGAATTATATTATTCTCCAGAAAGACTTTTTATTGAATTTAATAAATTTAAATTAGAAAATACAATATCTAAAGAAGCCAAAAAAAAACTTCTTAAAGTTGTTGTTCCTGAAAAAGTTAAGTCTATTTATGATGAAATAAAAAACAAAAGAAGAGGTTTAAATAAAGAAGAAATTGAACTTTATTTAAATAAAAGAATTCTTTATATTAAAGAAAAAATATTAGAATCCAATGATAAAAAAAATCTATTAAGGGAATATGTAATGGCTTTGGTTTCAAGAAAAGATGTTCCTGTTTTAATTAAGGGTGGTTCTTCTATTGAATTATTTACAACAATAAATAGATCAACATTGGACATTGATTTTCACGCTTCCAAAAACTCAATCTTAGAAATCTTAGAATTTCTATCTTTAAGAGAAAGAGATATTTGATTCAAATTAAATGAAAAAGATAATTTAACTATTGATAAAATTAAATCTGGAGAAGCTATTGCAAAACCAATTTTTAAATTTCAATTATTTCCCGTTAGTAAGGGTGGAGTTTTAAAAAAAGAATTAGAAGGTTTTTCAATACCAATAAGTTTTAATACCACTTATGATGAGAATGAATTGAAAGAAATAATTGATAATTACAAAATAACAAGAAAAACTCTAAAACAATTAACAAATTCAACAGCTATTGTATTTTCGAGGGAAATGCTTTTGGCTGAAAAATTTCAATCTATAATTTCTAAACCTTCAATAACAACAAGAACAAAAGATTTAATAGACTTATATTTACTTTGAGATTATGATGAAATTAATTTTAAATCATTTCGAAAATGACTTTTTAGAAAATGGAAGAGTCAAAGAGATAGTAAAACTCAAGAAGAAGCAATAAAAATTATAAAAGCCAATAAGTATGAAGAACTTACAAAAATAAAAGATAACTTTTATGATGCCATACAAATGTATGATGCTATTTTTATGGATTTAGATTTTAATCGTTGTTTATATATTTATCGCGTTTTAACAGCAAAGTCTATTGAATAATTTAGAAATCAATATTATTAAAGATGTTTTGTAATCGGTGGTTACAAAACTCTTAAAAAAGGGTTTAAAGAGTGTTTAAATGTTGTTTAATGAGAGGATTAATTATAAGCCTTTACCTTAAAACTTTCTAAAAACACCTTTAAAATGAAAATTAAAGCATAATTTATAATATAAGTTTTGAATATGGTTTAATTA
>JAIFTM010000072.1 GCA_019661745.1 Mollicutes bacterium PWAP
AAATATATTTCTATCCTTTAACTGTATTCCCTTTTATAGAAATAGAATTCATAAATTTTTTTCTAAATATAAAATAAGAAATAATCATAGGTAACATAACAATAATTGCAGACGCCATTCTAACATTTATTAAAATAGTTCCATCTTCAACTCCACTTGAATCAAGTTTTTTACCTGTAGTAAACAATCAAGTCCCAAGAACTTGGATATCATTATTATTTCCATTTAAAATAATTTGTGGTCACATGAAACTATTTCACGATGCAAAAGCTGTTAAAATTATAACTGTTCAAATTGTTGGCTTAACAATAGGAACAGCAATTTTTCAAAAATAAGTTCATTCATTTGCGCCATCAATCATTGCTGCTTCCTTAATATGAATTGAAATTTCTTCAAAAGCATTTTTAAACATAAAACCACTAAAAACGGATGCAATAAATGGCAGAGTAATAGAAAAAATAATTTGTGGGCCTACATCCATTTTTAAATTTTGAACAACAATTAATTGTCCAACTAATAAACCGACTTCAGGAATCATCATTATTATTAAAAATGAATATCAAATAGTATTCTTAAATCTTCATTTTTTATAACTGAAGGCATAACCCATAGCCATAGTAACAACCAATTTTAAACTTACTGAAATAGCTGTAACAATAGCAGTAAAAAATAGTGCTTTTCAAAAACCTTCTTTGAAAGCTTTTTCAAAATTTTCTCAATGAAGGCCATGTCTAGGAATTAAATGTGAACTTTTTAAAGTAGATTCAACTTCTTCGTCGCTCAATAAAGATGTGCTAATCATATAAAAAAATGGAAAAATTAATAAAGAAGCAAAAAATATTAAAATAAATATTTTAAAAGAAAGTCAAATTCATTTTTTTATATTGTTTGAACTGTCAATGGGCTTAAGATTTTTTTCATTTACTTTATCAATTTTTCTATTATTTCATCAAAATCGAATATTCAATTTTATTTTTTTCAATTTTAGCTCCTATCTTTTCTATTAAATTAATTGTTAACTTATAACTATTATTTATAGTCAATGACAAAGCAATTGAAATAAGAACAAGAATAATAACTGCGGCTGATGCGATATAGTAATGACCATCATGGATATTTTGATAAACATACATCATCAATGTCATACCACCATTATTTTTGGCAGCGTTAACATTATTATCAAATAATGCAAGGGGGAATACTTTTATAGATCCAATCAATCCAACAGCAATAATAAAACCAACTGATTTTTTAATTGAAGGTAATGTAATCTTAAAAAACATAGTAATTCTAGAAGCTCCGTCAATTGCGGCGGCTTTATATTTATCTTTATCAACACTCATCATAGCATTTGTAAATATTAAAATTTGAAATGCTATCCCAGTTCAAACGCCTTTAATCAAAATAACAAACATAGCATTAAAACTGTTAGAAGATTGATCATCCAATCATGCTATATTAAGTCCAAAAGCATTATTTATAAATCCCGTTTGAGTATCAAATAAATAAGCAAAAGCTAAAGAAATTGATAATGCATTCGTTATATAAGGGAGAAAAAATAATGTTTGGGCACTGGATTGTAATTTTTTATTGAATAAAGTTGAAATAATTCCAGAAATAGTTAATGAAATTAAAACAGTTATAGGAATAACTAATATTGCAAAAAGAATTGAATTTTGAATAGCATTTTTAAAATAAAAATCTTGAAAAACATTTTCAAAACTTTTAGTTCCAAAATATGAATCAGATGCTTTATGCTTTCCAGGAACAGTGCCTGAATAAGTTGCAGTAATAATAAATGGAATAACCATTAAAGCAATTATGAAAATTAAAGAAGAGCTAAGAAATAATAATGGTTTTCATAAGGGTGTTTTTTTATTCAAATATTGTAAATCTTGGTTTTTCTTATTGCTTCTAATTTTTAATTTAGTTTTTTTAATCATTATTTTTTATTGCCTTTCCACTTTTTTTATCAAATAAAAATATATATTTTTTACTAATTGTGAGTTTATGATTTGAACCAACTTCATAAGAATTATCATTATAAACATCAATGTATCCATACTCTTTAGTATTAAATGTAATAAGATTATTTTTACCATGATAACTAATAGAAACAACCTTTCCATTAATTCCAATTTTATTATTTATTTTAATATTGTTTGTTCTTAATCCAACAATAATTTCTTTTTTGTCATGATTAACTTTGATAAATTTATTCATAATTTTAATTGATCCATTTTCAATAAAAGTATTAAAAGTTTTTATTTCTGGAGTTCCAATAAAACGAGCAACAAAAATGTTAGAAGGATTTTCATATAAATCTTTTGGAGTTCCTTTTTGTTGAATATTTCCATTATTTAATAAGATTATTTCATCACTTATACTCATTGCTTCCTCTTGATCATGGGTAACAAAAATTAAGGTAATTTCAGTTTCTTTTTGTATTTTTTTAATTCAATTTCTTGTTTCAAACCTTAATTTAGCATCAAGATTTGATAAAGGTTCATCCATTAGTAGTATTTTAGGCTTTCTAATTAATCCACGAGCAATAGCAACTCTTTGTTGTTGCCCTCCTGAAAGTTTAGCGGGGAGTTTTGTTAAATTTTTAGTAATGCCTACTTTTTCGGCAATATCTAAAATGGCTAAATGAATAACTTCTGAAATGGGAAGAATTTTATTTCTTAATTTTTGAATTTTTAATTCATCTTCTAAAGTTAATTTTATTTGTTTTTTTTGAACAATAGAATTACAATGATTTAATTTTTTTGAAAAATTATTTTTAATAGAATATAAATTTTGCTTTTTTTGTTTTTGCAAAGTGGCAATTTCTTCAAAAAGAAAACTTTTTTTATATTCTATTTTTGCTTTTTTATATTCTATTTTTGCTTTTTTGTTATTCAAAATAAAAGTTTCTTTACTTTCTTTAACAAAAATATTATTTTTTAAATAAAAATTATGAATTTTGTTTTTTAATTTTGTTTTTAAAGAAGAAAACATTAATTTATATTCCGATTTATTAATGATATATTTTTTATATTTTGATTTTATTTTAATAATTTCTTTTTTAAAATTATTTTTAA
>JAIFTM010000073.1 GCA_019661745.1 Mollicutes bacterium PWAP
AATATTTTTTTGATTTAATTATTAAAATATTTTATAATAAAAAGATAAATATCTCTTTAGTTGGATATGAACAAAAAGGAAAATGATGAAAAAAAGAAATAAATATTTATTAAATATAGGAATGTTGATTACAACTTCTTCTCCTTTATTAGTTACTATTAGTTGTGGGAATAGATTAAGCGGTATAAATGATATTTTAGAAACTATGAAATTAAATAATGACAATATTAAAGATGCAGAATATGCAGAAAAAATATTAAAAGAAGATTTTTTAATTTCTGAAAATACAAAAATTATTGGATCAGGTGCATTTTTAAACGATATTATACCTATTGGACTTGAAATTCCTGAATCTGTAGAACAAATTGATTATGCTGGTTTCAAAGGAGCTACATTTCAAGAAGGATTTAAATTACCTGATTCAATAAAAAAAATTGGAGACTATGCTTTTGAAGGATCTAAATTAAATGTTGGTTTCCATATTCCAAATAATGCTTCAATTGGTAGAAATGCTTTTAAAGATGTAATTTTGCAAAAAACATTTTTTTGATCAATTAAAGATAGCAATGGAAACCCCATGGCAGGGGCTACAGTAGTTAGTGATACTATTCCTGATAATAAATATAAAAACCAAGTTCTACCTGAAGATTATAAAATTCCTAATTATATAATTAATATTGGTAAAAGCGCTTTTGAAGGGTCAACATTGCCTGAAGAATTTAAAATACCTGATAATGTTAAATTTGTTGATATTCATGCATTTAAAAATTCAGGTTTTGTATGAAGAGGAATTGGCGATGAATTTAAAGAATATTATTTTGTTTTAGAAAAGATTATTCTAGGTCCAAATGCATATGCTGAAAATTTAAGTTTTCATTCTCAACTTATAAATATTAAAAATAATATTAATAAAGAAAATTTTTCTAAAAATATAAAATTATTTGATGAATTTTCTTTTTCAAATCTAGTTTTACCTGATGGTTTTGATATAGATCATCCTGATATAGGAATTCTTAAAGATGCTTTTAAAGGATCTACTTGGTCTAATGGTAATTTAATTGAGTTACCTGAAGGAACTTTAGTTGAATCTAATGGTGTTATAACAGGTAATTTCCAAGGTGGATCAGGATTTTTTATGACAAAAGATGGTTCTATAGCCAAACACCATTCAGCTAGTTTAGCTTTATTACCCGAAGGTGTTTCACTTAAAATGTCTGACGGAAGTTTAATACCATTAATTGGGAAAATTGCAGTTAATAAAGATGGAAGATTATATAAATTAGATGGAAGATTAATTACGATGCCCGATGGTAAATTAGTTAATATAGGTGATAAAGCTTTGGTTAAAACAGATGGCACTTTATTAAGTATACAAAAATATGAAAATATTATTTAAAAAAATATAAAATTAGCTAATAATTGCTAATTTTTTAATAATTTTATATTTTAAATCAAAGATATAATATATTATAATAATTAATAATTAAGGATGGTTTTTATGAAAAAAAGAAGCAAATATTTATTAAATATTGGAAACATTATTATTTCAACTATGCCCATAGTTACAGTAATTAGTTGTGGATCAAATTCCAAAAATGTTAAAAATGTTAATATTATTAAAAAAGAAGAAAATTACGAAATGAAAAAAATTAAAAGTGGAGCTTATAAAGATGAAATTTTGAGTAATGATTTTTTAATACCTCCTTCAGTAGAAAATATTGAAGAAGGAGCTTTCGAAAATGCCATTATTGGAAAGCTTTTTTCTATACCTGATAATATAAATATTGAAGAAGGAGCTTTCGAAAATGCAAAATTGCCTAATAATTATGTATGATCATCGGTAGATGCTAATTCAAATCCAAAAGCTGGAGCGAATTTAATTAAAATGCCTGTAATAATTTCAAATACTAAAATTATTAAGGAAAATTCTTTTGCAAATTGTTTTATAACAAATTCAATTGATTTAACGAATGTTAAAACAATTGAATCAAAAGCTTTTCAAAATGCTACATTACCTTTAAATTTTATTATTGATCTAAATGTTACTTTAGAAAAAAATGCTTTTTTGGGTTTTAAATTAAATAAAGGCGATAGGTGAAGTCAAGTAGATGAAGAAGGATATCCTATAAAAGGTTCCAAAGTTATAAAAATTGAAACTATAATTCCAAATCAGTATAAGGGACAAAAATTAAATAATTATAAAATTCCTAATGAAATAACAAAAATTGGCGCCAATGCTTTTCAAGGTACGGGTTATTTTTGAAAAATACCAATAGGATCTAATTCAGAATTTAAATTAACACAAGAAGAAATTCCTTCATATGTTCCAAATGGAAATATTAATTTAATAAGTATAAACGACCCTGATTTATGAGAAAATGTAAAACAAGTTGATGGTAATACTTTTACAGGAATTAGTTCATTGGTTGATATTTCTAATTTAAAAAATATTGTAAATTTTAAAGAAAATGCTTTTGCTGGATCAAGTTATGTAATAAAAAATAATAATAATCTTTCATTGACGCAAGCTGCTTTTTTTTCTAACGATAAAGATAAAGAACTTGTAAATGTAAATGACAATGATTTATTGGAAAATATAAATACTATTAAAGTAGAGGCCCTTAAGGGCTCTATCATTACAAATAATAGATTTTTGGATTGAGGTCCTTTTTCAGGAATTATTGAAGAGAAAGCACTATATGGAACGGGAATGGGAATAAGAGCATTTCCTAATGGTAATGATATTGGCAAAGAATATATCTTAAAAAAATCTTTATCTTCAATCTATGCAAATAAAAATAATTTAATAGAAAATTTAGATTTTTTTTCAATAAATGATTCCCAATTTATATTACAATCAGTTGAAGATAATGTGTTAGTTGGATCGAATTTGATTTGAAAAATACCAATTGCAGGTACCAAAAATTTTGAATTAACACAAAAACCATTAGATGCAAAATTATCAACTTATAACTCGTCTTTTTTAAAAGATATAAATGATTTAGATTTAATGGATGATGTAATTACTATTGATAATAATGCTTTTGCATATACTAATTTGCCTGAAAACTTTAAAATACCTTCAAGCGTAAAAGAAATAAAAGAGGGTGCTTTTGAAGAAACTTTATTAAATGAGAAATTTTATATAGCAAAAAATAGTACTATACATATTTATAATAAAGCTTTTGAAAATGTTAAATTTCCTAAGAATTTTATTTGATCAAACCCTTATGGCGGTGTTAATGCAAAAATTGTAAGTGGAGAAAAACTTATTAATCTGAACTTATAATTTAAAAAAATAACTAAATTAGTTATTTTTTTAAATTATTTTTAATCTTCAAACATAATAAAATGTAAAGAAAATAAAATTTTAATAAATTTAATCATATAAATTTTTGTCATTAGAAAAAACCAACCCTGATCCATTAGGATTTTCATTAACAATATAATCTCTTTTATTTATTTCTTTTGGATAATTAGATATATAACTAGAAAAATTTGTTTTTATATTGTGTAAAGGTAAATAATTTTGATAATTAGCATCAACAAAAGATAATTTAGAATTAATTAAATCGTCGCCTTTAATGTATTCTTTCAAAGAATAAAAATATAAATTTTTAGTAGTGTGTATTCCATTTCCGTTTAAATCGCTCATATTAGAAAAATCATTTTCATATAATTTGTTTTTATATTTAAAATTTAATTTATTTAATAAAATTGGTAGAAAACTAATATTTCCATTTTTTTCCATTTTAATATATTTATAATTAGGATTTTCTAAATAACCTCCAAATTTTATAAAATTTGAATCATCAGGATTAGCACTAAATCTTTTAGAATGTTCTTTAATTATTGCTGAATTTTTTTTATTTAAAAAAGTAATATTATCTCTATTAGTGATACCCATATTATTTTCCATTAACTCATAAAGTTTAATATTTCTTTTTTCATTATTTGAAATTATAGACCCGTTAGGTAGTAAAAAATTTTTTTTATTATTAAATATAAAATCATTTTCTTTTATAAACGAAAAGGGATTTGGATTTTGAAAACCGATATCATTTTCAGAAAATAAAGATGTTTGATAATGCATAACATCTTCAATAAAGGCATCAACTCCAATAATTTCATCTTTGTTATTTAAATCAGTTATATAGTAATGATTATTCATCATTGAATTTTTTTTATTAGTTACTTCTTCAAAAATTCCTGATCCTAAATATAAAGGCATTTGTAATTGATGCATTTTTCTAGTACTGATTTCTTGCATAGAATAATAATATTGTAAATCTTCAATTTTTTCTTTAAATAAAGTTAAAACTTTGGGTTGATTATTAATAAGAGGTATAAAATTTAATTTATTATTAATGATTTGGATTTGTTTTTTATAATTTCCAATATCAAAAAGATCTTTTTGGTTAAAATTATAAGCCAAAGAATGAAATCCTTTTAAAAACGATGATTGCAATTTTAAATCATCTTTTAGAATATCATTTTGAAAGATATTTGAAATTTTTAAATCAGAAAAATGACCAGTATCATTATCATAATAAAATGTCTTTTTAAATTCATTAACAAAATTAGTTTTTCAATTTTCATAATCTTGCATATTATAAGAATAAATATTTTGAGTAGAATTTTGATTTGTTATTCCATTAATTTTTTTTGAAACAGAATTTAAATAAACAGAATTTTTAAAATGTCCATATTCATGATAAAAAACGCTCAATATATAATATAAAATAGAATCTTGATCCATAGAATTAATCTTAACAAGATCTCTAACATTAATAAATATTTCATTTGTTCCAGGATAATAAGAACCATTTTCATTATTAGAAATAAAATTTTCATCATTAATAACAATGTCTTTTAATCCAAAAATTTCTGGTCCTAACGGAAATTCTTCTTTAATATATTTTAATAATTTTTCTGAATGAAAATCATCTAAAGCATATTTACCATTTACATCTAATATTTTTAATTGAAATCCAAGATCACTATTATAAATTTTATAATGGTTTTTAATTTCTTTTTTATTACTATTTAAGATAATAACTGGAGTTACTATTGCAATTGTAACTAATGAAATAGCACCTAATGATGAACCAAAAATTATTTTGTTTTTTTTGCTTATTTTTTTTGACATTAATTTAATTATATTAATTTATTATAAAAAAACAAAAAAAGAGCTAAAAGCTCTAAATATTTAAATACTAGATATATGATAATTGTCTCTGCTAGAACAACCATGAAGACCTTATATTTGCGATTGCTCGCTTTATTTATAA
>JAIFTM010000074.1 GCA_019661745.1 Mollicutes bacterium PWAP
ACAAAAAGATTCAATTAAATTTAAATCTCAAAAAGAAATTCAAAATGAAAAAATACTTATGTTAAAAAAGAATTTCGAAATAAAATATGAAGTAATAAATTCTAAATATCAAAGTTATGTAAAAAATGAAAAAATAAAATTTCTTCAAAAAAAAGAAAGTAAAAAAATAAAATCAATTCAAAAACCAATTACTTCAAAAGAAAAAGAAAATTTTTCATCAGAAAAAACAAAATCTTTATTTTTAAAAAATCCTGTTTGAAAATCTATATTAATTATGTCTATTCCTGCAATGATAATGATGCTTGCATTTGGGATGTATACATTTGTGGACAACATTCTAGCAATAAATTATGCAGATGATAGTTATAAAACACTTACAATTGGTACAACGTCATGATCTGGCAAAGATCAAGTTAGATTTATCATGGGTTCTGTTGGTCCTATAACGACCTTTCAATTTTCTGTTGTTATGTTGTTTGGTGTTGGTGTTGGTGCTCGTTATAGTATAAACCTTGGTGCAGGTAATATTGAAAAAGCTGAAAAAACCGCTAAAAGTGGAATGATTTCAGGCTTGATTGTTTCAGTTTTATTAATTCCAGTTTTAGTATTTGCTTCTAAAGCTTGAATTGGTTCGCAATTTGAAGGTTCAGAACAAATGAAAGATTTTATTGAAGAAAATACTTATAAATATGTATTTGTTATTATTTTTGCTTTACCATTTATGATGTATAACCAAATAACATCTTCTTTGATGAGATCAGAAGGTAGAAATTTTGAAATTCTACTTACTGTTATTATTCCTTTATTTATTAATCTAGGTCTTGATGTTGTTTTTATGTCTTCTGCTAATATGGGAGTTGAAGGAGGCGCTTGAGCAACGTTTATTTCATATTTTATTACTTCATTTATGTTGACTATTTTTATATTTTTAAAACAAGAAATGAGTACATTAACATTTAGAATGTTATTTAATCCAAGAGGATTTGCTTTTGTATTTGTTATTGCAATTGTTATCGTGGGTGTCGCTCCATTCTTACGTAATATGGCTCAATCTATTACACAAACTATTGAAATGCAACAAATTGGAAAAGTATCAAAAGCCATTTATGGTGATGAAAATTTTTCTCGTAGTGTTCTTATGTCTGTGTTTCCAATATTTGGTCTTGCTTTCCCAATAATGTTTGGATTCATTCAAGGTGGGTCTCCCGTTCTTGCATTTAACTATGGTGCTAAAAAAATGAATAGAGTTAAACAATCGTCAATTATAATTTCTATTTTTTCATCTATTACTGGAATTTTAATATTATTTATTTTCGCATATTTTTTATATAATCCTCTTGTAGATTTGCTTGGTGTTAAAAATATAAATGGAATTGATATTAAAGGCAAAGGTCAAATGGCTCTGAAAATTATGATGATTTCTTGCCCACTATTTGGTCTTGCAATGGGTGGAATGACATTATTTAATTCTAGTGATCGTGTTTCATTTAATTTATTTGCAAATAGTTTACGAGGAATTATTTTAATGTTCCCATTCTTATTTGGTTTTTCTGCTTTATCTCAATCACATGGAGCACCAAATGGAGATATTGCTTATTGATTAACACATACTGGTGGCTTTTTCTCTGATGAAATGATTTTTTGATGATTTTATCCTTCTCTTGCAGGGACTGCAACTTTAATTATTTTATTAATGATGTTTTTAACAATGTCAAGAATTGATAAAAATAATGAAACTCTTGATTCTAGAATTAATAGATTTGAAAAAAGAGTTTATAGGAAACTTTCATTTTTAAAAACATTTGGAATTGGTAGAAAACAATATAGGCCAGATGTTGAATTATTAAGAATTCAAAAATCTCAAAAAAAATCTATTGAATCAATTAAATTTGAAGAAAAAAGAAAAATAAAAATGAAATTTATATAATTTCATTTTTTTAATAATTATTTTAAAGTAAACTCAAAAAAAGTTGGTATTTTTCCTATTTTTTGCCATTTATTAAATAATAATTCTCATTCATGTTCATTCTCTATATCCAATCATTCTATCAACTCTTTATCACGAACAATATCATATTTAGGAGAAGGGACATTTTTTGATGTATATTTTTTTCTAAATTCAACAGCTTTTCTAATATCTTCCAACACTTCATTCTCATTAACTATAAATTTATATGATTTAACTTTTCTTTTTTCTATTGGAAAATTTTCAGGAAATTCATAATCTTCTTCTTCTAAGAAAGTCGCGACTATAGCAAAATCTTTAATTGACAAATCATTTAATTTTTCTCTCATTAAATATGTATAAAGCTGAGCTTGTTTTATGTAATTTCTTGGAACTCCTCATTTATTTCATTTTTCTAAATTTTTAAATCCAGTTGTTTTAACTTCAATCAATAATTTTCTATTTTCAATATAACCATCTGGCAGTCCGCCAATATTTTCATTATTATTAAAATAATCAAAATTATATTTAATTCCATCATAACTAATTACTTGTTCTTTTGTCATTTGGGAAATCACATCTAAAACTTTTGGTTCAATTTTTATTCCTGCATTAACGTATTTAGTGTCAAGAATAGGAGTTTTAATTCACATAAAGTGTGCTCATGCACCAAAAGGACTTTTAAATTGGTCAGTTTCAAGAATATCGCTAATGCTTGAGCCTCCAATTTTTTTAAATCCAAACCTACCTCAAAGGTTTTCAGAATTTAATTGTTTGAAAAAAGAATCGGTTATTTTTACTGTTTGTTCTTCTTTGTTGATTGTATAATGTACATTTTTATAAAAATGTCTTTTTTTAAATTTTTGTTTTTCCATTTATAAATTATAAAT
>JAIFTM010000075.1 GCA_019661745.1 Mollicutes bacterium PWAP
TTAAAATATAAATATGAAGAAGAGAATTGTAAGTGGAATAACAGCAACGGGTCAATTGACAATAGGAAATTATATTGGAGCAATAAAAAATTTTATTAAATTCCAAGATGAGTATGATATGTTCATATTTGTAGCAGATTTACATGCATTAACTATAGACATAGATTCTAAAAATTTAAGAGAAAATAAAAAAAATATTATGGCATTATATTTGGCTTGTGGTTTAGACCCTGAAAAAACAACATTATTTTTTCAAAGCGACGTTTTAGAACATGGAATAATGAATTGAATTATAGAAAATAGAACTACAATTGGTGAATTACAAAGAATGACACAATTTAAAGATAAATCTTTGAAATCTAATAATAAAGACAAAGTAAAAACTGGAATTTTAACTTATCCAGCACTTATGGCAGGGGATATTCTTTTATATAATCCATCTTTAGTACCTGTGGGAAAAGATCAAAAGCAACATTTAGAATTAACAAGAAATATTGCAGAAAGATTTAATAATGAATATGGAAAAACATTTATTATTCCTGAACCTTTTATTACTAAAAATGGTTCAAAAATAATGTCTTTAAAAGATCCTAGTAAAAAAATGAGCAAATCATCTCCTAGCGCCAAAAGTTATATAGCACTTTTGGATGACCCCGAAAAAGCTTATAAAAAAATTATGAAATCTGTTACTGATGGAGAAAATAAGGTTTATGCTTCAAAAGAAAAAGAAGGAATAACAAATTTAATGACTATATATTCTGAATTAAAAGGATTTTCTTTTTTGGAAATAGAAAACGAATTTAAAGGTCAAGACTACAAAAAATTTAAAGATGAAGTTGGAAAAGCTGTAAAATCTTTTTTGGAAAATTTGCAAAAAAAATATAATGATTCAATTGAAAAAGTGGATGAAGTAGCAAAAAATGGTGCTATTAAAGCTAGAAAATTAGCAAAAGAAAATTTAAAGATAATTTACAAAAAAATTGGTTTAAAATAACTTAAATAGTTATTTTTTGTTTTAATAAAAAAATGCTAATTTATAAATAGCGTTTTTGAAAGAAAATATTATTTTTTCTTTAAAAAAGATGCGGCATCTTCATCAATAACAATATTAACGTTTGAATGTTTTTGTAAAAAAGAAGCAGGAACATTAATATCAATATTTCCTTCAATCATATTTTTAACTGCTTGTGCCTTTTTTAAACCAGATGCAATTAAAAGAATAGATTTAGCTTTCATAATTGTTCCAATTCCCATTGAAATAGCCTTCGTAGGGACTTGTGATTTACTTTCGAAAAATCTAGAATTAGCATTAATTGTAGAATTTGTAAGTTGTACCGACCCTGTAGAACCATCTTCTGGAGAACCAGGTTCATTAAATCCAATATGCGCATTTTCTCCAAGACCTAGAAGTTGTAAATCAATTCCGCCTTTTTTATAAATAGAAAAATCATAATCTTTAGAATTTTTTTCAATATCACCTTTAGATGAAGGGATATGTATATTTTTTTTATTAATATCAACGTGATTGAATAAATTTTTATACATATAAAAATGATAACTTAAAGGATGATTTTCTGAAATTCCAATATATTCATCTAAATTAAATGTTATTACTTCTTTAAAATTGGCTTCTTTTTTAAGAATTTCATATGTTCCTTCAGGTGTTGAACCAGTTGCCAAACCAAGAACTAAATTTGGTTTTGTATTAATATATTCTTTAATTATATCTGAAGCTTTTCTTGACATTTCATCATAATTTTTCATAATAAATAATTTCATTATTTTATTTCCTTTCCATTTACATAAACGGTTTTTACATTTAAATTATCATCCAACAATAAAAAATCTGCTTTGAATCCAATTCCAATAAAACCGAGTTTTTTTTCATTCATGTTTTGAGCACAATTATAACTAGTCATTGCAACAGATTCATTAATTGAATAACCTAAACTCATAATATTTATAAAATTATTGTGCATAGTTGCGGCACTTCCTGCAATTGTATCGGTGTCTTTAATTTTTATGGTATTACCTTTTTTTAAAATTTTAAATCCGCCACTTTCACTTTCTCCATCAGACAACCCCGCAGGACGAATAGAATCAGTAATTGCAACAATCCTATTTGTTCCTTTACTTTCAATACTTAATTTACTTGTAATACGATCTACATGTACAAAATCAAAAATATGTTCTGAATAAATATTTTTATTTAGTAATAAAGCTTCAACCATTCCGGGATTTCTGTTTACAACACCACTCATGGCATTTCACATGTGACATGAACTAACTGCTCCATTTTCAATAGCTTTTTGTGTTTGTAAATAAGTGGCATTAGAATGACCAATATTTGCAATCACACCTTTAGAAATAATATATTTTAAATTAACTTCTGAAATAACTTCAGGAGCAACTGTTAATTTTTTCAAAGTATTTTTAGAAGCGCCCAATAAAGCATCAATTTCTTTTTTAGTACCTTGTGTTATTCATTTGGGATTATGGGCACCTTTTTTAAATAAACTTATGAAAGGTCCTTCCATGTGCGAGCCTAAAATTCTACTTCCATAAATATTTTTATTTTGGAGATCATAAACATTAGAAATAAATGAAGTCATTTTATCTATGGGTCCGGTAATTCCGGTAGGATAATAACTAGTTGTACCTTGTTTTGCAATTTCTAAAGTTATATTAGAGATAGCATCTTTTGAATCCATAACATCATGTCCATAAAAACCATGAATGTGAGAATCAATAAATCCAGGAATTAAAATATATTTAGAAATGCCTTTAGTTTCAGTTATTTTTGTAATAAATCCATTTTCAAATTCAATTGAAGCGTTTTCTATAGTTTTATTAAAGTTAACAATTTTTATATTTTTTATTTTCATAATTACATTGACATTAAGTCTTTTTCTTTATTTTTTGTAATTTTTTCCACTATGGAAACGTATTTATCAGTTAAATTTTGAATTTGATCATGAAAATTTTTTTCTAATTCTTCAGGAATATCTTTGAAATCTTTAACTGTTTTTCTAGCGTGTTCTCTGTTTTTTCTAATAAAAATTTTAGTTTGTTCATTAAATTTTCCTGTACTTTTAGATAATTCTTTACGTCTTTCAGTTGTTAAAATAGGGAAGATTATTCTTATTTGATCTCCTTCATTGTTAGAACTAACTCCTAGTTGGGCTTTATCAATGGCAATGGAAATATCTTTTGTAATAGACTTGTCAAAAGGTTTAACTAAAAGTTGGTTTCCTTCTGGAATAGTAATAGAAGAAATAGTATGAATAAATGTATTTTCTCCATAATATAAAACCTTTATACTAGAAAGAAAATTAGGATTAGCTCTTCCGGTTTGAATTTTATTAAAATTATTTTCTAAACTTTGAATTGCAACATTATTTTTGTCTTCAAACTCTATTAACAAAATTTCAAATTCTTCTTGCATAAAAACCTCCTTTGATATATTAATAATTATAAT
Organism: Mollicutes bacterium PWAP; assembly: GCA_019661745.1. Classification (GTDB taxonomy): domain Bacteria; phylum Bacillota_I; class Bacilli_A; order Mycoplasmatales; family Metamycoplasmataceae; genus JAIFTM01. The sequence continues at coordinate 3,479 of JAIFTM010000075.1, forward strand.
TTAAAAAATAAAAATGAATCTTATATAAAAAATAAAAATGAA
>JAIFTM010000076.1 GCA_019661745.1 Mollicutes bacterium PWAP
ATTTATAATAGAGCTCCAAAAGTTATGAATATTTATGACATAATAAATTCTTTTGTCTCTCATAACAAAAAGTTTACTAAAAATATTACAAACTTTAAACTTAAAAAATGAAATAAAAGATTAGAAATTATAATTGGATTAATTAAAGTTAGGAATATTATTGATGAAGTTATTGAAGTAATAAGAAAAACTTTTGGTCGTAAAAAAGAAGTTATTAAAAATTTAATATTAAATTTTGAGTTTTCTGAAATACAAGCAACTGCAATTGCTGAATTAAGACTTCATAGATTAAATTCAACTAATGAAGATGAACTTACAAAAGAAAAAAACGAAATTGAAGAAAATATTATTTGAGCAAAGAAAATTTTAAATGAAGAAAATTTTTTAAATGAAAATATAATTAAAAAATTAAAAGAAATTAAAAAAGAATTTGGAGTTCCAAGAAAAACAAAAATTATTAAAGAAGATTTTAATATTACAATTAATAAAGAAGATTTAATTAAAAAAGAAAATGTTTTTGTATCTATTACAGAAAGAGGATATCTAAAAAAATTAAGTAATCGTATTGTAATTTCTAATGATTTAAGTAGTTTTGGAATTGTAGAAGATGATATTTTATTTGATATTTTATTTACCAATACAATAAACAAAATATTAGCCTTTACTGACAAAGGAAATGTAATGATTGTTGATATATATAAAATATTTGGAAATAATTGAAAAAATAGTGGTTCTCATATAAATGAATTAACAAAAATGAATCCTGATGAAAAAATTATTAAAGCTTTTATTGTCGAAGATTTTGAATTAGATTTAAATATAATATCTTTGTCTAACTCAGGAAAAGTTAAAAAAACAATTTTAAAAGAATTTAATTTTAGTAGGAAAAGTAAATCTTATAAATATATGAACTTAAAAAAAGATGAAAGAGTAACTTCTTTGGCAATTTCAAACGGAACACAAGAGATTATTATAGTTTCTAATTCAAGTATGACAACCAAATTTAATGAAGAACAAATTTCTTCCACATCATTAAAAAGTTCTGGAATTATGGGAATTAAATTAAAACAAGGTGAATATGCAGTTTCAGTATCTTCATCTTATGATCACGATAACTTAACTTTTGTTTCAAAAAGAGGTTCTTATAAACGTTTAAGAGTTAGTGAAATTTCTTCAAGTGGAAGGAACACAAGAGGTAAATCTTCTTTTGCACAAACAAAATCTACCCCCAACTTAATTACAAGTAGTAAAAACAATTTTAGAAGTGGAGAGATATTAGTAAATACAGATTTAGGACCTAAAAAAGTTTTATTTCAAATAAATAGAAGTAATATTAATAATGGATTTAGTAATCCAACAAATGATTTTAAACTTATATCACTAAATAAATTTGAAATCATAAATAAAGATATAGAAATTTTAAAAAATAAAATAGAAAGAAAACCTAAAACGTTAGAGAATGCTGAAGAAAGTTTAAATGAAATTCAGCTAAAAATTGACTCTCTACTAAAAGGTTAATGAGGGAATTATGGGAACAATATTAATGTGAGGTATACTTGGTGGATTAATAACTATTGTTGCAGGAATTTTAATTGTAATGATGGTGTTAGACAAAAAAAAGAAAAAACAACAAAGACTAGCCACAATTTTTAAACAAAAAATAGATAATGAATCTCCAGGACAAGTTGTTTTATGAATAAATCAAATTTTTATTGAAAATGAAAAAGAATTAATTAAATTTGTTCCGGGTAGTGGAGGAACAAAAATGAGTCAAATTAATATGTCTGCTAGAAACAGTTATAAAAGACTACAAAAACAAATTTTCTATAAAAGAACTAAACAAAACAATGAATATAAAGAATTTATAAGAGACATTGAAAAAGTTTTTAAAAATAATGCTTCAACATGAAAAAACAAAAATATAGAAGAATATAAAAAAATTTATAAGTTTTCTAAATCTTTAGATAAAGATGCATATTCAGAAATTAAACAAATAATTGTAAAAGAAGTTAAAAATTCTTATGATATTTTTATAAAAAATAAAAACAAATTAGAAAATAATAACATTGGACAAGAATATGAAATTAAAAAAGCATTTGAAGAAAATATAATTTTGGGAAATACAAAAAAAGAAATAAAAATAAATAGTAAAAAACTTAAAGAACAAAGAAAATCTAATCCTGAATTAGTTAAAGAATCAAAAATAAAACAAAAGAAAATGATTGCTGAGGCTAAAATGGATGAAAAAAGAAAAAGGAAAAAAGATAAATAATGTTTTTATCTAATAAACTTACTATTTTTAGAATTGCATTGGTTGTTCCTTTTTTAGGATTATTAATTGCAGTTGCTTGTCTTAATGGAAATTATAACTATTGAGATTTTGATTTAAAATTATCATTATATTTAGGATCTGGTTTAATATTTATTATTGCAATGACAACTGATTTTTTAGATGGTTATATTGCAAGAAAAAGAAATGAAGTTTCTGAATTTGGTAAATTATGAGATCCTTTAGCAGATAAAATAATTACTACAACCGCTTTTATTATGTTAACTATAATTGGGATAATTCCTTTCCCGGTAGTTATTTTATTTATTATTAGAGATGTAATAGTAGATGGTTCAAGAAATCTTGCTGCTAGAAAAGGGATGAAAATAGAAGCTAATTGATGAGGCAAAAGCAAAACTATTGCGCAATCATTAGCAATAATTTCTTTATTTATATTATTGCCAATATTTAAAATTGAAAATAAAGATGTTTTTTCTTTGATAAACAATCCTTTTAAATCTAATATAACAATTTGACTAATCAATATTCCAACTTTTATTGCTGTTGATCTTTCTATTGTTAGTGGTTTTATTTATTTAAAAAAAATGAACCCCATTTTTAAAGAAGAAAAAAATAAAA
>JAIFTM010000077.1 GCA_019661745.1 Mollicutes bacterium PWAP
ATATAAAATATAGTGCAAGTGAAATAAAAATTTTAAAAGGATTAGATGCAGTTAGAAAAAGACCAGGTATGTATATTGGTTCAACTGATGTTAATGGTTTACATCATTTAGTATGAGAAATTATTGATAATTCAATTGATGAAGTTTTAGGTGGTTTTGCAAAAAATATAAAAGTTGTTTTAGAAAAAGATGGCTCAGTCACTATTGAAGATGATGGTCGTGGTATTCCTGTAGATGTTCATAAAGAAGAAGGGTTAACTGCAGTAGAATTAGTTTTTACTGAATTACATGCCGGGGGCAAATTTGGTGGAGAAAATTCTGCTTATAAATCTTCAGGTGGGCTTCATGGAGTTGGTTCTTCTGTTGTTAATGCATTATCTAATAAATTAGAAGCTACAATTTCTAGAAATGGAAAAATTTATAAAACAAGTTTTGTTGATGGCGAAATAAAAGAAAGAACTCATATAATTGGAACTTCAAAAAAAAGTGGAACTAAAATTCAATTTTGACCTAATTATAAAATTTTTAAAAATTCTAAATTAAACTTTGAAAGAATAAAAGAAAGAGTTAGAGAAAGTTCGTTTCTTATTAGTGGTGTTAATATAATTCTATTAGAAAAAGAAACAAATAAAAAAGAATTATTTTCGGACGAAAAAGGAATTTCATCATTTGTAAAATTTATTAATGAAAATAAAAAAAATATTAGTAAAGTTATTAGTTTTAAAGGAAGTTATGATGAAATAGTAATTGATATTGCATTGCAATACACAGATACATATACAGAAAACATTCTAAGTTTTGTTAATAATATAAAAACAAGAGATGGAGGATCACATGATTCTGGTTTTAAAAATGGTTTAACAAAAGCTTTTAATGAATTTGCAAAAAATAACAAATTATTAAAAGGTGGTTTTTCTAAATTAGATGGTTCTGAAATTAGAGAAGGTATTGTTGCAATTATTTCGGCAAGTATTCCAGAAAGATTATTAGAATTTGTAGGACAAACAAAAGATAAACTAAGTACTATTGAAGCTAAAAAAATAACTGAAAATCTTACTTATAGAAAATTGAGTTCTTGATTAATTGAAAATGTTGAAGAAGCTAAAAAAATAGTTAATAAATTAGTTATTGCTAGAAAAGCAAGATTAGCTGCTAAAAAAGCAAGAGATGAAACCAGAAAAACAAACAAAGGAAAAACAATAAAAAAAATTCTTTCTGGAAAGCTAACACCAGCACAAACAAAAATAAAAAAAGACAGAGAATTATACTTAGTAGAAGGTGATTCAGCTGGGGGTTCTGCTAAATTAGGAAGAGATAGAAAAAGTCAAGCAATACTTCCTTTAAGGGGTAAAGTTATTAATTCTGAAAAAGCAAAATTGTCAGATTTAATTAAAAATGAAGAAATAGGAACAATTATTAGTGCTATTGGTGCAGGTATTGGAAGTGAATTTGATATTAAAAAAGTACAATACGGAAAAATTATTATTATGACTGATGCGGATACTGATGGAGCGCATATACAAACACTATTATTAACTTTTTTCTTTAGATATATGAAACCACTATTTGAAGCAGGAATGATTTATATTGCTCTACCTCCTTTATATAAAGTAAGCAATAAAAAAGAAACAAAATATTTATGGGAAGATATTGAATTAGAAGAATCTTTAAAAACTATGAGCGGAATTTCTGTTCAAAGATATAAGGGTCTTGGTGAAATGCAAGCTATACAATTATGAGACACAACAATGAATCCAGAAACAAGAACTTTAATTAAAGTAAATGTTAATGACATCGCATTAATTGAAAGGAAAGTATCTATTCTTATGGGTGAAAACACTAATTCAAGAAAAGAGTGAATAAAAGATAATGTTGTATTCACTCTGGAAGATGATTTTGAAGTGTAAAGCTTCTTTTTTTAATATTTTTATGTTTTTTATATAAAAATCTTTAAATAAATTATAAAATATTTATATAAGTATAATTTTTATCAGGAGGCTTTATGGAAAAAAAAGAAAACATTATAGTAATGAGTTTAGATGATGTCATGGGAGATCGTTTTGGAAAATATTCAAAATATATAATACAAGATAGAGCCATCCCCGATTCAAGAGATGGATTGAAACCCGTCCAACGTAGAATTTTATTTTCTATGAATGAATTAAGATTATTCCATGATAAAGATTATAAAAAATCAGCTAGAGTTGTTGGAGAAGTAATTGGTAAATATCACCCTCATGGTGATAGTTCAATTTATGAAGCAATGATTAGAATGAGTCAAGATTGAAAAACAAATATGCCTTTAATTGATGTTCATGGTAACAATGGTTCAATTGATAATGACCCACCTGCTGCTATGCGTTATACTGAAGCAAGACTTTCAAAAATTAGTCAACAACTATTGCAAGATATTGATAAAGAAGCTGTAAGATTTTCTCCTAATTTCGATGATAGTGAAAAAGAACCAACTATTCTACCTTCACTATTTCCGAACTTATTAGTTAATGGTTCTCGTGGTATAGCTGCAGGTTATGCTACAGAAATGCCACCTCATAATTTAATTGAGGTAATAGGCGCAACTATTAAAATAATTAAAAATCCAAACACAAAATTAAGCACTATAAATGAAATTATTAAAGGTCCAGATTTTCCAACTGGTGGAGTAGTATATTCTAAGAATGGAATCGAAGATGCTTTAGAAAAAGGAAGAGGAAAAATTTCTATAGTTTCTAAATATAAATTTGAAAATAATAATATTATTATTGATGAAATTCCTTATGGTGTAAATAAAGGGAAAATGGTTAGAAATATTGAAGAAATATCTATAAACGAAGAAGCTCCCGGAATTAAAGAAGTTAGAGATGAAACTGATAGAAATGGTTTAAGAATTTTTATAGAATTAGAAAAAAACGCTTCACCTGAATTGGTTATGTCATATTTATTAAAAAAAACAGATTTACAAACATATTATAATTACAATAACGTAG
>JAIFTM010000078.1 GCA_019661745.1 Mollicutes bacterium PWAP
GAATTATAGTAGATTCTTCATCAAGTATTACTAAAGAAGAAGCAAAAAAATTAGGAATTATTTTATTACCTTTAATAATTACAATAAATGGTAAAGACTATCGAGATGGCGTTGATATTACGCCAAGCGAATATTTTAAAAATATTAAAATAAATGATGAAATTAGAACAAGCGCAACTTCTATTGGAATAATTGAAGAAACTTTAAAAAAAGCCAGTGAAAAATTTGATCATGTTATTGTATACCCATTATCAACAAAACTAAGTAGTCAAAATCAAAATATTCAATTAATTTCTAAAAATTTTGATAATGTTCATGTTTTAAATAGCCACGGAGTTGGATTAGCAATTAAAAGCGATGTTTTAAACATTAAAAAATTTTATAAAACAGAAAAAAATATTCATAAAATTGTAGAATATTCTCAATCTATTACTAATAAACAATTTGGAATTTTAATTCCATCACAATTGGATTGATTAGTAAAGGGTGGTAGAGTTAAAAAATCAATTGCAGTTATGGCAAAGATGGCTTCTATTTTTCCCATAATTCAATTCAAGGATGGTTCTTTAAGTAAATGAGGCAAAGGAAGAAATCAATCTAAATCTTTTATAAAAGCTTCTAAAGTTGTTCAAAAATCATCAGGAGAAAATACTAAATTTATTATCATGCATTCTGGTTTTGAAAATATTGATTTATTGGCATCTAAAATGGAAAAAGAATTAAATATTAAAATTGAAATAGGTTTATGCCCCCCAGTTATAGTTAATCATATAGGAACTAAAGCGTTAATATTTTTGTCAATATCTAAATAAGCTATTTTTTTTAATCACTTTTTAACTTTTTTGGAATGTTTAATTTAATAGGAGTTAAATGATTTTAGTAAAAAAAATAACAAAATAAAAAATATTTAAAAATAGGAATAGCGCTAGGGTCTTTATTAATTATTGGTTCTATTACAGCAATAGTTTTAGCAACAAATAAAAGAAAAAAAATCCAACAATAAATGAAGAACATGAACAAGGGTAAAATAAATAAAAATAATCCATTTGTTATTGATGAAAATTATGTATTAAGAAATTCAGAAATAATTAATGGTAATTTTGTAATTACTGAAGATACTATCAATAAAGTAATAGAACAAATTAAAGGAAATATCAAAGAAATAGGAAAACTTTATTGAGATTATGATATTTTTAAAAATGGTTATATTGATATATCATGAAATAGCGCAAAAATTTATGTTAAATTTAGAAACATGGAAAAGGAGATAGATATTCATGCTTAATTTATCAATGGAAATAATTGAAAACACATTCAAATATAAAATAGAAAGAGGTTCTTTTGCAAGTCAAGCAGATTGAATATTTGAAGATACATTAAATAAAAAAACAAAGTATTTCATCTCACAATTTATCAGGGCTTTGCTTTTTAAAAATTTTGACAATAGACAAAAATGAAACGAAAGTTTGAAAAAATAGTTCTTTTTATAAAGAATTAAATATTAAAAACATTGATTGACAAAATTTAATTGAAATAAATGATAAAAATCAAAATATTATAAAAATTACAAAGGAGAGAGAACATTATAAAAAATATATATTCGACCATGAATTACAATATAAAAGAAAATGTAAAATTCATATTGATAAACAAGGTCATGTAAAATACGAAACTCAAGAATTTAATTTTGTTCTTAATAAATTTATTGGCGGAATAAACTATGAAAATATTTTTGATATTTATACATCCACAAGAATAGATGATCTAGATAAAACAGGAAAATATTTAAAAATAGAAAAAACAAATATTTTTGGTTCATCATTAAAAAATAAATTTAAAGTTGAAGTTGATTCTAAAAAATTAAGTAACGAAAAAAGTTCTCATGGTTATTACGTTGGGAGCTTAATATATAATTCTAATACTAAATTGGGAGTAAAAGAGTTCTTTTATTAGGAAATAATTATAAAAATAAAGAATCGAGAGGTTTAATAATGCCATATCAAATAAATCTTTAGACTTTGAATTAAAAATTGGAGAAAAAACAATAGGGCAGTTGGAAATAAAATTGCCATTAAGTAATTCAATTAATGAAATAAGAATAATTTATAAAGATAACAAAAGAGAAATTTACAATAATGTTGAGAATATAAATATATAATAAATTCATGGGAACAAAAAAATTAGTATTTAGTTTATTAAAAAAAATGACAAAAAAAGACTTTAATGATAATTCTTTAATTGAAGAATTAGATATTGATTCTTTAGATTTGGTTGAAATGATTACAGAAGTTGAAGAAAAATTTGGATTTGAAGTTACTGATGAACAAATATCCAAAATTAAAAAAGTTTCAGACTTAATAAAAAATTTTGATAAACTAAAAAGCGAATAGTTGATATAATAAATTCGCTCATTTAGGAGTGTAGTTCAATTGGTAGAACAGCGGGCTTCAACCCCGCATGTTGCGGGTTCAAGTCCTGTCGCTCCTGCCATATAAAAAAATCAAGTTAATTACTTGATTTTTTTAAAGAATTTTTCTAAATGCAACATCAATCATTTCCGCACAATGAAGCCTATTATAATGTTTAGAAACATTTTCGAATATAGCAGCATTACCTAAAAAAAATATTTTAGAAAGATCTTTATTTTCAATTACATTTCTATAAATATCTAATCATTCTAATATTTCATTTATTTTTTTTCCAACAATTTCTTTTAAAACAATGTCAGTGCTACTTTTGAAAATAGCACATCCTTCTGAAATATGACTAACTTCTTTTAAAATTTTATTTTCAATATTTATTTTCAAAATAACATTATCTACACAATGGTTGGAATGATGAATAACGCTATTAGTAACATTGGAAATATTTTTTATCATAATTGGTTTAGAGTAGTGTTCCATTATTAATTTTCTTTTTTCATTGGGGCTTTTATAATTCATTATTAATCCTTAAAATGATAAAAAACTATCTCCGTTTTTAAGTTCGTAAATAACCTTATCAACTTCTTCTTTGGTGTTATAAATACCAAAAGATGCCCTAATACTACTTCTTGTATCAATAATTTTTTTTAACATTTTTGCACAATGTTCTCCACTTCTTAAATAAATATCTTTGTGTCCTAAATAACTTACAATATCTTGAGAATTAATTTTTTTATGAGAAAATACAACATTGGAATCAGCTTTTCTTGAAATAATTTTAAAATCTTTTAATTCAGAAATTTTTTCATAAAAATAGTTTTTAACAATTTTAATTTTATCTTTATTATTTTCAACATTTTCATCAAATCATTTAAGAGCTTTACCAAATCCAACTAATCCGGCAGTATTAATTGTTCCTGGTTCAAATTTTTTATTTGAATCTTTATAAGTTCATTCCCCTTCTTCCATGACGGATATTTGGCTTCCCCCATAAGTTGAAGGTTTTAGCAAGTGTAATAATTCTTTTTTAATAATTAAAACTCCAGTTCCAGTGGGGCCATAAATTTTATTGCCGCTATAGGCAATAACATCAGCTTCAGAAATTAAAACTTCACTATGAACTATAGCTTGTGCGGCATCATTAACCAAAATTACATTGTGTTTTTTAACAAATTTAAGTAATCTTTCCATATTAATATGTTGTTCAATAGTATTGTTCATTTGTGAAAAAGCAATAATTTTGGTTTTAGAATTTATATCATCAATGATATTTTTAGAATAAATAATTTTTGCTCCATTTTTTTTTGCCACAACTTCTCAAGGGAGGATGTTAGAAATATGATTGTAATAACTTAAAATAATTTCATCATCTTTTTGAATAGCTTTTGAAATCATATTAGCCGCTTTATTCAAAGAATCAGTAGTTCCACTAGTAAATATAACTTCTTCAGGATATGCGCCAACTAATTCTCCAGCTAATTTTCTAGTTTCTTCAATTTTTTTAAAAATTTCAACACCTTTTTTATTATTCATAGAATGAATATTTATGGGAGCTAAATTATAAAATCAATTAATTTCATCTACAACTATTTTAGGTTTCAATGTGCCGGAAGCAGAATCAAAATAAATGAATTTTTTGTCAAGTTCAAATATACTAAATTCATCTCTAATATTATCTTGCATTTTTTCTCCAAACGTATGCCAAGTATTCTATATTTCTACTTATTTTTCCTTTAATAGGACTTTCTTTAATATTTTCAAGTGTATAACCATATTCCAAAGCAAAAAAAATCACTTTCTCAATTATTTCTTTGTGAATTTCTAATGGGGCAATTCCGCCCTTAATAATTTGATTACTATTTGCTTCAAATTGTGGCTTTATTAAAACCACACCTTCATTTACGGAAATATCATTCATAACTTTAAAAACTCATTTTAAAGAAATGAATGAAACGTCGCATACAAAAAAATCAATTTTATCTTTAAATAAACCTGGTTTAATTTCTTTTAAATTAGTATTTTCAAAATCAATAACCTTATCATTACTTCTCAAAAAATAACTTAATTGATTAGTTCCTGAATCCAATGCATAAATCTTTTTGGCTTCCTTTTCTAATAATACTTGTGTAAATCCACCAGTACTACTACCAATATCTAATGTTATTTTATTTTTAACATCAATTTTATAAATTTCAAAAGCTTTCAATAATTTTGTGGACCCTCTAGAAACATATTTTTTTTTATTTTTTATTATTATATTAAATTTTTTTGGTAAAAATGTTCCAGGTGTAAATATAATTTCATCATTAACAAAAACCAATCCAGTTCTAATTAAAATTTCAGCTTGTTTTTTAGTCATTTTATATTTATCAATAATATGGTTTAATAATGTTAATCTCATTTAAATAGTACCTTTTAAAAGAACTTTAATAAACATATTATAGTTTTGATTATGTTTTTCAGATCTAATTATTTTATTTAAAATTTCAGCTCTTTTTAAAGAAATTTCATAAAGATTATTATTGCCTTTAATAAATTCATTATTTAATTCAATAC
>JAIFTM010000079.1 GCA_019661745.1 Mollicutes bacterium PWAP
AAACAATACTCCTTTTATTGATTTTAAAGACTTTATTTTTAAAATGGTTAAAAATAAAATATCTGAAAAGAAAATATTATTATTAATTGAAAGTTCAGTTTTAAGAAATTTTGGTAATCAAGAGTCATTAAAACTAAATCTTCAAAGATTTCTTGATTATTTTAATGGAATTAAAATAGAAAAAAAAGATAGTGTAATTTATGACTTTGATTTAATGCCATCTCCAAAATTTTATGATGAATCAAAAATATTAACAAATGAAATTAAAAATGAAATTAATTATTTAGGTTTAAGATTTAATTCTTTTGAAACTTCTAATTATGAAAAAGAAAAAAAATTATTCAATTTAATTACAGATTATTTTACAAAAGTTGCTTTTTATGTTTCTAATGTTGTTGAATATGACAAAAGAAAAGTTATTTCTGTTGTTGATAGCACAACTGGCTTTGATATAACTATTTGAAGTGACAATTTCGGCTTTTTTACTAAACAAAGCATTGGCAAAATATATGAAGGAAATTTAAAATTAGATTTTTATAGAAGTAAAATTCAAATTAAATATTCAGGAAAGTTTAGGAGATTAGATGAATAAAATTTTATTAATAGACGGAAATTCAATTTTTTATAGAGCTTACTATGGTTCTGCATTTTCTGGAAAAATATTAACTTCTTCGAAAGGAATACCTGTTAATGGTATAAATACTTTTTTTTCAATGATATTAAAACAAATGAAAGGCAAAAACTATACTCATGTTTTTGTTGCATTTGATGCTGGCAAAAAAACAAAACGTCATGAAAAACTTGAAACTTATAAATCTGGAAGAAGTAAAATGCCAGAAGAATTAAAAATTCAATTCCCTATAATTAAAAAAATGCTTGATGCTTTAAAAATTTCTAGAAAAGAAATAGATCTTATTGAAGCTGATGATATTATTGCCACTTTATCTAAATTTTTTTCTATAAATGATAATCAAATTCATATATTTTCTAGTGATAAAGATTTATACCAATTAGTAGATGAAAGAATTTCGATAATAGCTCCTAAAAATGGATCACTACCTAATGTTATTATTTCTGAAAAAAACTTTATAGAAGTTATGGAAATTTCTCAAGAAAAAATTATTGATTTCAAAGGTATAAGTGGAGATAGTTCTGATTCTCTTCCTGGAATTAAAGGAGTGGGAGAAAAGGGTGCCATTAAATTACTTAATAAATATCATAATTTAGAAAATATTTATAAAAATATAGATGATTTAACTCCTTCTTTAAAACAAAAATTCATTGATTCTAAAGAAATTGCATTCCTTTGCAAAGAACTTGCCACTCTTGATATAAATGTTAAATTAGATTTAACTTTAAATGATTTAAAATTACCTAAAAATATTTCTGAAGAATTTTACTCATTTCTTGAAGAATTAGAGCTTAAAAAATTAAAAATTAGATTTAAAAAATTAGAGTTGATTTTTAAAGAAAATAAACCATTTTCTAACTTAATTTATTAACATTGGATAACTTTAAAAACTTTTTTAAATCCCAATTTTATGGGATTTTCATTTTGTTTATTGGGACATGAGTTGTGTATAACTTTTTGCTATTTTTTAAAAAAAAAAAATAATTTGTTTTTTGATTAAGTTCTTAACTATCATATCTATACAATCAAATTATTATAGGGGTAAAAATGAGTTATAAAATTTCAATTACAGAAAATTTAAACGATATAGATAGAGCAATAATTTCAACATTATATTTACCAGTAATTAAGTCTTTAGCATTTAATATTTATATGTTTTTGTATGATTCTTTTAATAATAATTATTTAAAAATAGTTAATGATAAAACAATCTTGTCTTATTTCAACATAAATGAAGATAAATTTAAGGTTCAAATAAAACTTTTAAGCGCCATTGGGTTAATTAAAATTTTAGAACATAGCGAAAACAAAAAAATAATTATTTGTATTAAACGTCCAATGACATTTGAATCTATAAAAAATAATACTCTTTTTAAATCTTTAATTATTAAAGAAATAGGGACTATAAATTTTGACAATATTATGGAAAATAACAACAATAACTTAGTTAATTCTAATTATAATGATGTTTCAACAAGTTTTATTGAAATTTTTTCTCCTATTCCCGTTGAAAAAACTGAAATTTCAAATCCCATCGAAGATTTAAATGCTATTTCTTTTTATAAATATTTAACTAAAGCTTCTGCTTCTAAATCTATTAGAAATAGTATTGAATTTGCATTAGAAAATGGAATGAATAATAGAGGGATTAATCTTATAATAAATTATACAAATAATTCCAAGGGGAGAATTAACAAAAATTATTTTTCTACTATTATTTCTGATTTTATTAAACAAGAAATTATTTCTTTTGAACAAATACAATATGAAATTGAAAACATTATTTCTTCAATTAATAACAAAATATTAAAAGATAAATCTAACAACGAACCTATTGGAGACGTTCTAGGGCTGTTAAATAGTTTAGGCCAATAATGAATTATGAAAATCTAATTAAAATAATTAAAAGCAATGATAAATCTAAAAAAGCTATTTTAGATTTGAATATTACTGAAGTGGAAATTATTACTTATATTTCTGAAATATTTGATTTAACGATGGATTATTCTAAAAATGAATATCAACCATATCTTTTTAGAGATAAAAATGGGAATTTAAAGAGAAGCCAAAAATTAACAAAAATAGGAATTTTAAATGAAGTTTCATCTAGAAATATGCTTAAAAATTATTTTGAGTATGAACTTCCCATTACCGAAAAAATCAAACTTTCTCAAAAAACAATAAATTCTATTGCGGAAGCTGCAAAAAATAAAATTTCACTTTATATTTATGGGAATAATAATATTGAAATTAGTGATTTATTAATATTATTATCTAATTCTTTAACTAAAAAAAATACTGTATCTTATGTAAAAACAAAAGATCTATATAACTATATTCTTCAAAGTTTTAATACCAAAATTAATGTTAAAAATAATTTAATAAATTTAATGATTAAAAGTGATTTTTTATTTTTGGATGAAATTGGATATGAAACAAATAAATCATGATTTAGAGATGATGTTCTTTTTTATATAATTAGTAAAAGAATTGAAAAACAACTTCCTACAATTATTAATTCTGAATATCCATTAGTTGTATTAGAAAAACATTTTTCAGATGGTAAAGAAATAAGGCAGTCTAAAAGAATTATTAATTTATTAAATAAAAAATATAAATCATTAAAATCATAGTATTTTTAATTTTATTCTTAGTGATATAATAAATATGCAGAAATGCCTGATTTTTTAATCAGTATTAAAAGCATATTAATATAAATATGTATATTGAAAGGAATTATTATAAAAATGGCTAAAAAAATTGCTATTAATGGATTCGGAAGAATTGGTAGAATGGTATTTAGACAATTAATTGTAAATAAAAACGTTGAAATCGTTGCAATTAATGATCTTACAAATACTTCTACACTTGCTCATCTATTAAAATATGATACAGCTCACGGAAAATTTAATGGAACTGTTGATTCTAAAGAAGGAGCTCTTATTGTTAACGGTAAAGAAATACTAGTTACAGCAGAAAGAGACCCTAAAAACTTACCTTGAGGAAAATTAAACATTGACATCGTTGTTGAATCAACAGGATTCTTTGTTTCTAAAGAAGCTTCTCAAGCACATATTACAGCGGGAGCTAAGAAAGTTCTTATTTCAGCCCCAGCTAAAGGTGATTTAAAAACAATCGTTTATAATGTTAACCATAATGAACTAAATTCAGAAGATGTTATTGTTTCAGCTGCTTCATGTACAACTAATGCTCTTGCACCAGTTGCTCATGTTTTAAATGAAGAATTCGGTATAAAATATGGATTTATGACAACAATTCACGCTTATACAGGTGATCAAGGAACTCAAGATAGACCTCATGGTGATTTAAGAAGAGCTAGAGCAGGTGCTGCTAACTTTGTTCCAACTACTACAGGAGCTGCAGTTGCTGTTGGTAAAGTTTTACCTTCATTAAACGGTAGACTTGATGGAATTGCAGTTAGGGGACCTATTATTACAGGTTCACTAGTTGATCTTGTTGTTAAATTAAATAAAAATGCTAATTGTGATGATATTAATAATGCTATGAAAAAACATTCTAATGATTCATTGGGTTACACATCAGATCCTATAGTTTCTTCAGATATTATTGGAGAAACACATGGTTCAATCTTTGATTCATTAATGACTAAACAAATGGTAGTTAATGGTGAACAAATATTTAAAATGATTATATGATATGACAATGAAAACTCATATGTATCTCAATATGTTAGAACACTTTTACATATGATTTCTCTATAAATCTTTATAAGATAAATCTATAATTAATATTAATAATAGAATAGTTTATAAAAAAATAACTCTTTTTTACGGGTTATTTTTTTATAAACTATAATTATCATATGTGAAATTTTTATATAAGTAGTTCTGGCAAAGATAATTGACCAAAAAAAGTGAAAAAAGAAGTATGTTTTATTGGTCGTAGTAATGTTGGCAAATCTTCATTAATTAATGCTATAACAAACAGAAAAAAACTTGCAAGAACTAGTAACACACCTGGTAGAACACAATTAATTAATTATTTTTATGAAGAAAAACTTGATATGTATTTAGTTGACTTACCAGGATATGGTTATGCAAAAATGAGTAAAAGTAGTAAAGAAGAAATGCTTAATATGCTTGAAGAATATTTTACTCAAAGAAAAGAATTATTAAAGGTTTATCTTTTGATAGATTCTAGGCAGTGTATAACAAAAATTGATAAAGAAATGATTAATTTTATTACTGAAATAGGTTTAGATATTGTTTTAGTTGCTACAAAAATTGACAAGGCAAAACAAAAAGAAAAAACTAAATTAGAAAAAGAACTAAAAAATTCTGGGTTAATTTTTTTTAAAACTAGCAGTAATAAAAAAATTAACACTAACTTAATTTTAGATGATGTTGTTAAAACTTTGCAATAAAAAAACACTATAATTTATTATTTTTAAAAATTATCATAGTGTTATAATTACATAGATATATTTATATATCTTCCATTATACTATCGATATAATGGCGAAGCCCAAAGGAGATAAAATATGAATAATTATGAAATTATGATGATTATTAACCCTAAATCTGATGTTAAAGTAGCAAAAGATTTACTTAACAAAGTTTTTGATAAAGGTGTTAAGTCATTTGAAAAAATGGAAAAAACAGAACTAGCTTATGAAATTAATAAATCAAAAACAGCTATTTATATTCTTTCTAATATTGAAACAAAAGGTGAATTAATTCAAGAGTTTAGGAGACTTTCTAACATTGAAAAAAACATCTGAAGAATTATGGTTGTTAATTTAGATTCTGAAAGAGCCCTTGAAAGAAGAGAGCATACTAAGTCTGAATTAGCTAAACAATCTGAAAAAAGAGAAAAAAGAAGACTCGAAAGAGATGCATTTCATAAAGAAAGAATTGCAAAAAGAGAAGCTTACAGAAAATCTCAATATAATAAATCAGAAGAGAAATAATTCATGAATAAAGTATTAATAGTTGGTAGAGTGGTTAAATCTTTAGAACCTAAAAAAACAACTTCCGGAATTTCTTATGTAAGATTTACGGTTGCTGTAAGTAGAGAATATAACAGAGATTTAACTGATTTTATACCTGTTGTTGCTTGAAGAAAAACATCTGATTTTGCTTCTCAGTATCTTACAAAAGGAATGCAAATTGGAATAACAGGTTCTTTTCAATCATCAACATACCAAGATAAAAACGGACAAAATACTACTAGATATGAAGTTTCAGTTGATAATATAGAATTATTAGACACTAGAAGATATAACAATCCTAATGTTTCAGTTGACAATACTCAAGAAGTTAAATTTGAAAATAAAACAAACATTACTAAAGAAATTCCTATTGAAATAAAAAAAGAAACAAATAGCGATGTCCCTTGAGACATTGACTTATAAGGAGATAAAACATGGCATTTAAAAAGAAACAAGTTAGAAGAAAATATAACGCATTTGTTCCTAAATCAGTAAAATATATTGATTACAAAGATATTGAAACACTTTCAAAATTTATTAATAATACAGGAAGAATTATCCCTGCTGCAGTTTCAGGACTTACAGCTAAACAACAAAGAATGATTTCTAGAGCTATAAAAAGAGCAAGAGAAATGGCTCTTTTACCATATTCAAGAGAAAGAATTAGAGTATAAAGTTTCGACTTTATTTTTTAATATTTTTTCTCTTTTGACCTTAATATGTAATGGTATAATAAAAATATGATTATTAATAATAAACAAAAACAAAAAATTTTAGGAAAAAGAAAAATTAGAGGAAATCTAGCAATAGTAATTACTTCATTATTTCTATTAATTCAAATAGCTGCTTCAATTATTCTATTTACAATAAAATTTATAACAAAAGAAACATTAATTACAACATATATTTCTTTATCTTTCGTTAACGTTATTGCGGTTATTTCTATTTTAATTATTTTTAATTCTAATAAAAATAAAAATGCCGAAGTAAAAAAATCTTTTAATGACTACATTAATGAAGCCATTAGTTATGGAGGAGTTGGTGTAATTATTTATAATCAAGAAAATACTATTACTTGATTTTCAAAATACGTTGAGAGTACATTTAAAAGAAACTTAGTTGGAAAAAATATTTTTGAAATTTCAAATTCTTTTTTTAATGGTTTTCAAAAAAAACAAAAATCATTTAAATTTAATATCAAAAAATTAACTTTTTCTGCAAAAATTGATTTTGAATCTAAAATTATCGTTCTTAAAGATATTACAACTTTAGAAACTTTAGAAAAAGAAAAAAATAATAATCAATTAGCTGTTATTGAATTTGAAATTGATAACTATTTACAAATTGTTGAATCGACAAATAATGAAACATTATTTCAAGTTGATTTAATTGTTCAAAATTTATTTGATGATTTATCTAAAAAACATAATTTAACTTATAGACGTAATGAAAGTGGTAAGTATTTAATGATTTCTAATAAACAAACTTTAGATAATTTTATAAAAGATGGATTTAATTTTTTAGATGTTCTTAGAGAATTTGAATATTTACAAGGTTTTTTCTTAACTGCTTCTTTAGGAGTGGGTGTTGGAGGAACAAAAATCCCTTTATTATTTTCTAGAGCAAGGCAAGGACTTCTTTCTGCTAAAAAGCGTGGTGGAGACCAAGTTGGTTATATTTTAAATGCTGATTCTCCGATTTTCTATGGTTCTTTAGTTGAATCACGTTCAACTGAATCTAGAGTTATAGTAAAAAATAAAGCAAAATTATTACACAATGCTCTTTCAAATAATAATATAAAAAATGTTGTTATTTATGGACATAAATTTGCTGACCTTGATGCTGTCGGTTCTTCATTTGGATTTGCAGCCATTTCAAGAAAATACGGTAAAAAAGTTTATATTCAAAATCAAACATTTGATTCAACAACAACAAACTATTTAAAAACTGTTAGCGATGATTTAAAAAATTTATTTGTTTCATCTTCAAAAATTTCCAAACTTTCTGGTCAAACTTTAGTAATTTTAACTGATGTCGCTTCCATAGATAGAACAGAAAATGAGAAAAAAATATTTTTAAAAATAAAAAAAGAAAATGCTTTTATTTTTGATCATCATCCTATTTCTGAAATTGATGATTTTTTTCCAGATGAAAATGTTTATATAAATTCTTCTGCATCTTCTGCATCTGAAATTGTTACTGAAATTATTCAATTTATGCCAGTTAATATAAAACTTACTAATGAAGAATCGCAGTCTTTATTAAATGGTATTTATCTTGATACATCTCAATTCCAAAAAAACTCTGAATTTCGTACATTTGAAGCTTCAACTTTTTTAACTGAAAATGGAGCAAGTGCCAAGATTAGTAGTAATGTACTTAAACCTAATGATAATACTTCTGCTGTTGTACAAAAAATTCTTTCTAATGTCAAAAAAGTTGTCGATGGTTATTATATTGCATTCTTAGATGAAGAAGTTGCTAATGACGACATCTCTATTGCTGCTAATGAAATTCTTAAAACAAGTGGACGTATTGCATCTTTTGCTGTTGCTCAATTAAAGAATGGTTCTTATAAAATGAGTGCTAGAGGTTTAGATACTAATGTTCAAAAAATTGCTGAAGCTGTTGGTGGCGGCGGTCATTTTGCTGCAGCTGCAGCTGTAACA
Source organism: Mollicutes bacterium PWAP (assembly GCA_019661745.1). Taxonomy (GTDB): domain Bacteria; phylum Bacillota_I; class Bacilli_A; order Mycoplasmatales; family Metamycoplasmataceae; genus JAIFTM01. The sequence goes on from JAIFTM010000079.1 coordinate 8,273, forward strand.
AATAACAAAAGTATAGAATCATTCGTTGATAATATTACTTTTGCCATTATTAATGAAGTTAATTTAAAAACAAAAAATCAAAAATACGGAAAGGAAGTTAAATAATGAAAGTAGTTATTATTAAAAAATATCAAAACTATAATATTAATGATATTGTTGAATTTGCAGATGGTTTTGCAAAAAATTTCTTAATAAAAAAAGGTTATGCAATTTCTTTAAATGCATCAACTAAAAAAATGATTGAAAGAAGAAATGAACAAATTTTAAAAACAAATAATATAAACAAAAAAAATTCATTAAAATTAAAAGAAGCTTTAGAAAATAAACCATTCATTTTCGAATTAAAAGTAAAAAATAATGTAGTTTTCAATTCCATAACTAAAAAAGACCTTAATAAAAAACTTTCTAAAATGAATTTTAAATTACCTAATCATTCTTTAGAAAACTTTAAAATTAATTCGATAGGGTTAACTATTGTTAATGTTAAATTACCAATGGGAGTTATAGCTAATATTAAAATTAAGGCAATACCGAATGAATAATATTGAAATATATGAAAAATCTCTTCTTTCTTTAATGTTTGAAAACAATAAATTTTTAAAAGAAGGTTTAATTTTAATTAATGAAAATAATTTTTTAGATGCTAAAAATAAATTGATTTTTAGAGGTTTAAAAAATCTTAATGAAAAAAATATTGAAGTTGATATTACTACAATAAATTTTGAAATTATAAATATTGATTCCACTCATATTGTTTCTCAAAAATATATAGTTGAAATTTTTAAAGCTCCAAGAAATATCAAAAATTTTAATACTTATGTTAAAGAAATTGTTGATTCATCTAAACAAAGATCTATTAAGAGGGCTTTAAAATCAGTTAGCGCTGAAGTTAATAGTAAAAATCTTAAAATTAGTGATATCGAAGCTCTTGTAACAAATAAAATTTTATCCCAAACAACTTCTACAACTAATAAAGATCTTATTCACATGAAAGAACTTGTTTCTCAAGCAATCCAAAACTTAATTGAAAAAAGAACACAAAATGATCATTTAACAGGTATAACAACTGGATTTAGCAATTTAAACGAAGTTACTGGTGGATTTCAAAAAGGAGATTTAGTAATTATTGCAGCGCGTCCTTCAATGGGTAAAACAGCTTTTGCCCTTAATATTGCAGTTAATGCTGCTGAAAATAATAAAGTAGCTATTTTTTCATTAGAAATGGGTTCAATTCAACTTACAAATAGATTTTTATCAATTACTGGATTAATTAGTGGAAATAAATTAAGAGATCCTAAAAATATTTCTGAATCTGACTGACATAAAATTAATATTGGTAAAAATATACTTTCTAAAAAAGATATTTTTATTAATGAAGAAGCAGGAATAAGTATTAATGATTTAGTTTGAAAATCTTCCAGATTGAAAGAAAATAACGGTTTAGATTTAATTATTATTGATTATTTACAATTGATTCAAGTTTCTGGAAATTCTGAAAATAGACAATCACAAGTCTCTTATATATCAAGAACACTCAAGAAACTTGCTAGAGATTTAAATGTCCCTGTTATTGCTCTTTCTCAACTTTCTCGTAAAGTTGAACAAAGAGAAAGCAAAATTCCGATGATGTCTGATTTAAGAGAAAGTGGAGCTATAGAGCAAGATGCTGATATTATTGCTTTTTTATATAGACATTCTTATTATGAAGAAGACAAAACTCAAAATTCTGAATCTAATCAACCAGTTAGAATTATCATTGGTAAACATCGTAATGGATCAACAGGAAATTATGAACTAATGTTTGAACCTCGTTTTGGTTTATTTACTGAAATTGATCCTAAATATAAAAGAAATTTTGAAGGAAAAGAATAATGATAGAGCTCGTCTTATGAGTTAAATTATTATTAATTGGGTTAATGTTTTTTCTTGTTATGTTAAGTGCTTTTTTTAGTGGTACAGAAACAGCATATTCATCCGTTAGTCGTAGTAAAATTGAAGATAATATTAAAAAAGGAAAAAAAAGTAGTATTCTTATTCTTAAACATTATAAAAAGTTTGGATGAACACTTTCTACTATTCTTATTTTTAATAATCTTGTAAATATTGCCTCTTCTACAGTTTTAGCTTTTTTATTATCAAGCTTTAATATAGATAATGTTATGGCAACAATTATTACTATTTGTGTTTTGACACCAATAATTGTTATTTTTGGAGAAATTTTACCTAAAATTTTTGCTAAAAAAAATGCTTTTAGTTATTTGACTAAAGTTGTTTTTATTATTAATATATTAAATTATATGTTTTATCCCATTACTTATCCATTATCAAAACTTGCTATGGATTCTAGTAGTATTACTAATACTGAATTGGAGTTAAAAACAATTATTGAACTTGCTGAAAATGAAGGTGTTCTTGAAAAAGATGAAGCAGACTTAGTTCATAATGCTTTAGATTTTGATTCAAAAAAAATTTTATCTATCATGGTTAAAAGAAAAAAAATTGATTTTATTGATATTAAATGGAATAAAGAAAAAATTCTTAATAAATTTCAATCTAGTGGTCATTCTCGTCTTCCTATTAAAAGGGGACATAAGTTTATTGGAGTTTTAATACTTAAAGATTTTATTTTTAACAAAGATAAGTCTATTGAAAATTTAATAAAAAAACCTGTTTCTTTTTCAAAAAGTAAATTAATTTCTTCTTCATTAGAAGAAATGAGAAAAGAAAGAATTCACATGGCTTTTATAATTAATAATAAAACCGAGAATAAAGTTATTGGTTTGGCAACTATTGAAGATATTGTTGAAGAACTTATTGGAGATATTTACGATGAACATGACCAAGTGGGAGATATTTTTGATATTTCATTAAATAGTTTTAGATCTAATGGAAATGGTTCTATTAATAAGCTTTTTAAACATATAGGAATACCTTTTAAAAAAGTTAGTGATAAAACAACAGTTAAGAAGTGAGTTTCTGAAAATATGAATCGTTCTATTAAGAAGGGTATCACTTATAAATGAAACAAAAAAGTATCATTTAAGGTATCTGAAAACCAAAATGGTAAACCAACTATTTTTATTGTAAAAATATTAAATAAAAAAAAATAATATTTTTTTTATTTTTTTTAAAAAAAA
>JAIFTM010000080.1 GCA_019661745.1 Mollicutes bacterium PWAP
GGTTAGTAAAGATTAATATAAATAAAATAGACTACTTTTATAATTTGCTAAAAACTATATAACAAAACTTAAATATACATATTTTTATTAAATAAAAAATAAAAAAAATTCAATAAAAAAATATTGAATTTATGAATTTTAAGAATTTTGATTAATTAATTGTTTTGATTAATTAATTGTTTTTCGTTTTCAGATCCTTCTTTTGTTGTTGAAACTTTTGAATATGGCGTTTTATCTTTATCATTACCACATGAAACAACTACAAGAATAGGGGCAGAAATAACTATGAAAACACCCAATCTATTAATTTTTTTGTTTATTTTTTTCATTATATGCTCCTTTTAAAATAATTTCTAATATTAATTATATAACAAAAATAAAAAATTTAAACAAAAATGCTTATTTTTATTATTTATTTTAAAATTTTTAAGAATTTTGATTAATTAATTGTTTTTCGTTTTCAGATCTTTTTTTTGTTGTTGAAACTTTTGAATATTCTTTTTTGTCTTTCATATTACCGCATGAAACCACTACAAGAATAGGGGCAGAAATAACTATTAAAACTCCTAATCTATTAATTTTTGTGTTTATTTTTTTCATTATTATTTTTTAATATATTTTATTTCTTATTTTTAATGGATTGTATTTTTTTATAAAGTTTTTTGAAATCTTTGTGATCGCTTTTTTCTTTTATAAATTTAGGTTTGTTAGATTGATCTAAAATAATTTCTTTTGTTTTTTCAAAATCAGAAAGATCATTTTTATATTCTTTTTTCAAAGAAATGAAAGTAGTTTCTGACATATTACGATAACTACTATTTGAATTTTTTTCAACAATATCTTTATTAGAAAAAGTTTCTAAAGCATCTTCTACTGTTTTTATATAAAGGAAATATAAAGGAGGAATATTGGAAAATTCTCCTAATAAAATTCTTTCTACATCTTTGATAGTGTTTTCAATATTAGAAACATAACCTTTTCTACCTGTAAATATTTCTGCAGATGAATAATTTTGAGTAAAATAATTTTCTAATTGTCTAGCAATTCTATAAAGTTTTCTTTCATTTTCAGAAAGTTGAGAAACACCAACAATTTCAACAATTTCTTTAATTTGTTCATATTTAGCAAGTGTTGATAAGGTTTTATTTGCAATATCAAAGTGTTTTTTACCAACCAAATCTTCTTTTAAATTAATAGAACTTGATTTAGTTAAATTAATAGCAGGATATCTTCCTTTAGAAGCAATAGACCTATCTAATAATAATTTAGACTCAAAGTGTGAAGACAATTCAAAAACAGCTTCATCAGTAAAATCATCAGAAGGTACATAAACAGTTTGTATAGAGCCGATAGACCCATCTGCATCCATATTAATACGTTTTTGAAAATTAGCAATATCTTTTTTCATTGAAGAAACATAACCACCAAAAGAAGGTTTATTACCAAGAGAAATTGATAATTCAGTTAAAGCTTGAACATATCTATATGCATTATCAATAAATAATAATACATTTTTTCTATATTTTTTTCTAAAAATTTCAGCAGTTGTAAGACCAGAATAAATAATACTTGATCTTATTGCTGGAAGTTCAGACATTTGACCAAAAAATCCTAATGTATTAGAAATAATTCCAGTTTTCTTTAGATCATCAATTAATTCGATTGCCTCTCTATTTCTTTCACCAATACCCATATAAATATTTATAAAATTTTTGCTGATCCTTTTTGTGGAATGAAGTAATTCTTGAATAAGAACAGTTTTACCAACACCTCCACCTCCGAAAATACCAGTTTTAGAACCTTCTACAATAGGGAATAATAAATCGATAACTTTTAAACCAGTTAATTGTATTTTTTTGTCATAATCGAAATTATTAAAAACTTCTTTTTGAAAAATAACAGGCTCTGTTAATTCTTCTTCAACAACTTGATCATGAATGCCTTCAATTTGAGAAGTAATATTATTTAATCTAATATCATAAAAATTTCCAATACCTTGTAATGAACTGATTGTTTTAATAGAAGGATTTTTATCATCTAATGTATACATATCATTAATAAAAATAGATTTATGAGATTCTAAAATAAATATTGAAGCAAAAATACTATTACCTTCAATATATTCAATTTTTAATCAAGTATCACTTTTATTATCTTTTAGTATTAAATCAATTTTAGGTTTTGAATTTTTTGCCACTGATAATTCAATTATGTTTTCTTTTATTTTAATAACCTTCGCCTTCATAAGCCCTCCTTTTTTCATCTTCAGATAAAGTATTTACAAAATCTGTTATTTCATCAGAAAATAATGGTAAAGAATATTTTCTTACATTATCTATTTTTGAAATTAATTCTATATCGTCTTTTTTTTCTTCTTTAACTGATAAAAGTCTTCTTTTATTTAATCAATCAATGTAAGAATTTATTTTATTACCAATATATTCTAAAAATAATTGTCAATCTATTGTTCCATTTTGAATTTCTATAAATCCATTCTTAACAATAGAATCTGTTTTTTTTAATCATCAAAGTAATTTTATACCTGTCTTTACACTCTCAAACAAAGTAAATCATTTATTTTCTATAATTTTTGTCAAAATTGAAATTGAAGCAAAATTAAATCCTCCTCAACCACTTCTTCTAATAATTTTTTTAATAAATTCACCTTGATTTTTCAAAATATTTACATTTTTGTCAAAAACTGAAAGAGTAGAGGCAAATTGTTCAATATCTACATATCTATAATAAATGTCTTTTAAAAAATTAGAAGTTTTTCTCATTTCTTTATTTTGAACTGCTCCTCCCAAACGAGAAACAGAAAGACCCAAATCAACAGCTGGAAATTCTTTTTTTTGTGCTAAATCATTATTTAAAACAATTTGACCATCTGTTATGGAAATTAATCCAGAAACAACAACATCTCTTAAATCTTCTGATTTTGTTTCAACAATTGGAAGAGTAGTAATAGAACCAGCATTTTTATAATTTGTAGAACGTTCTAATAAAGAAGAATGTTTAAAAAATAAATCACCAGGATAACCACCTTTACCAATGGGTTTTCCTGTATTAAAGGCAATCTCTCTTATAGTTTTAGCATGTTTAGTTAAATCATCAATAACTAAAATAACATCTTTACCATCTTTAGCTAAATTTTCAGCATGTGCCATAGCAACATAAGGAGAAATATATTGAAGAATATTACTTGAAGATTTAGCATGAATAATAATGGTTTGATTTAAATTACCGTGTTTTCCAACAAGGTGTTTAATTTCACTTATTTGATGGGCATTAGTTCCAATAGATAAAATAATTCCAAAAGTATTTTCACTTCTCTTTTGATTAAATAAAGCATTCAAAGCAAATCAAGTTTTACCTGTTCTTGGCATACCAATAATTGCCTCTTTTTGACCAAAACCTAATGGATTAAATAAATCTATTGAAGGTATTTTAGTCATAATTTGTTTATTGACTGTAGTTCTTTGAGAAATGTCAACTTTAGTTTCAAAAATATAAGATTTTATATCTTCATCAACAAATGAAGTTGATTTAAAAGAAGGTTCTTCTAAAAATTGTCCTAATGGGTTTATTATATTACCAAAATGTGAAGAATGAGTTTGAACATATTTTTGAATTATATTTATTTTGAAACCATCACTTAAATTTTGTAAACTATCAGAATCATCAGTAATTAAAGTAATTTGATTACCTTCTACTTGAGTTATTAAACAATGAAATCCTTTAATTTCAATAATTTGATCAACAGATAGTTTTTGATCACTTTCAATAACAATAACAGATCTATATATATTTAATAATTTGTTTTTCATATTTTCTCCTTTTTATTTAATATTTTTTAATTCTTTAATTATTTTTTTTATTTCTAATTTTTGAAATTTCATAAATTCATCAAAATTTAATTCATAATAAGATCTTTTGCTTAAAAGTTTAAATTGTTTTTTATCAAAAAAATCATCTATAAAATTTTGTTCATTATCATCTAAAAGCATTCCATCTACAAAAGAACCATAAACAACTAAGTTTTTATCTTCAATTTTTGCAAAAAAATCTAAAATATAAAATTCTAATTTAATATTTTCTGAATTAATAACTTCTAATTTTGCCGAATCAACTAAAAAGAAAGTATTTAAATCTTGTTTTTTATTTATTACTTTTTTAAAAGTAGAATTAATAATAGTTATTTTTTTAACTTTACTAAATTGGTTGTAATTGGAACTATTTTGTATTATCAAATTCATTGTCATCCTCCAATTTAGTTAATTTCTTTTTCTTAAATTTGTTTTCTTTAGAAAATAAATTGTTAAGTTCCATGAATTCTTCTGTTGTAATTAATTTATTAATTTCTAATTTTGTTTCTTCAATCTGTTTTTTTAATTTTGAAACTTTAGAATTTTCTAAAAAAAGTAACTTTTTAACTCCTAATGAATTATGATAAACTTTTGTTAAAGAAACAAACATACTAATATAACTAATATCTAATTGATTAGAAAATTCATGAACGTTTGGCTCAATATTAAAATTTATTTCTCTAATATCACTTTTTTCTGATCATTCACTTTGAAATTGATCTCTTAATTCTTTATTTGATAAATATGGTAAAACTTGAATAGTGTTGTTTTTATTTTCAGAACCTTCCATTACGAAAAATAATTTAGAAAATTGTTTTTCGTAAAAAATATTAGAAATTAAATTAGTAGTTGAATAAGTATCTTCTAAAAAGTTAAAATTTTCAAATTGAAAATCTACAGATTCTTTAAGTTTATTAATAAATGCATTAAATTTAAAATTTTTAATATTTGATAAATTATTATCAAATAATAATATTTTGTCTTGGGGTTTTTTATCAGAAATAATTTTATTAATTTCTTCGATCATTTTTTTATCAATTTCATCAATAGCACCAGTTAAATTGAAAATAACAAATAGGCTTCCTGATTTATCTTGAACGTTAGTTTTAGAATAAATTAAATTTCTACTTTTTGATAAGTTGAAAATTAATTCTTTGAAATTTTTTGAAATAGTTTGAAATTTGTTTGTTTGAAATTCTAAAGAGGATCATTTACTTAAAAGTTCTCTTCTAAATGTTGTTAAAAATTTTAAATATTGTCTAGCTTCATCAGAAGTTGAAAATTCTTTTTCCATATTAGTTTATCCTTTTAAAAGAATTCTTTTTGTAAATCAATAATTTCATAAGGGTTTTGAACAAATTCCATAATTTCTCTTTCTTTATTTCAAACAACAATTAATGATTCAAAGAACTTTACCGCTTTATTTTTTTTGATAGTTCTTGTTAAAGTTCCTTTAAAGAAATTTCAAATTTGTGTTCTTTCAGGGGTATTAATAAAGCCTTCAAGCGAAACATTTGAATTACCAACTCTACCCACGGGAGCAATAAGTCTAATGCCTTGATACATAAATTCACCAGTTTTTAGAAAAATAGTAATCATTTCATTGATTAAAAATAAAATATTTTTTCAAGCATAATCTTTATCAGTAATTTGACTTTTATTTTTTAAAATAGTAGGAATTATTAATTCATTTATTTCTATCAAATCAATTTCTTGATTTTCGATTTTTTTGATTAAACTATCAAATATACTCTTTCTTGATTTTAATTCTTCAGATGAAAAATTTTGTTTTAAATTTGATTTAGGCATTTTTTATACCCCTTTCTTTAGGTTTATTGATTTTCTTTTTTTTATTAGAAGATGATTTATCCTTTATAGATAAAATATAGTTTAAGTTAATTTCAACCAAAATTATTGAAAGACCAAACAATAGAATCATAAACATAATTGTATCGTTAGAAATTTTTAATAAATCATTAGAAATAAAATCTGTATGATTAAAATATAAAATTTCAAATCAAGATATTATCATATATACCAATATATAAGCAATATATCTAGAATAAAGATAAATAGTTACTTTGTCTTTTAAAGAAAATAAGTTTATTATTAATATTAAAGAAATTGAAATAATACCAACAACATTAATAAGCTTCATACCACGAGAGTGACCAGGTTGATTATCTAAAGCATAAACATCAACATATGAAAGTGCAGAAGTAATTATAACTATGGCAAATATAATATATAAGAAAATAAATAAATTAAGCATAGAACCGTTTGATTGAATTTTTTTATATTTAACAATAAAAACAATTAAATATGCGGAAGTAAATAAACCAATAAATCCAGCAGCCAATTTTGAAAATAAATTAATACTACTAAACATTTCTTCTATAGGTCCTAGAATTCCAGCAAAAGCAAATGATGATAATAAAACACCAAATGAAGAAATAAATAGAGCAACTGACTTTAAAATATTGTTAGAATTTTTAAAAGGTTTTCTAATTTCAGCAAAAATACCCAATACTATTGAAGAAATTATTGTAGCTAATGATAAAAATAATAAAATATTTGAATCGACAGAAAAATTAAATAAACAAATAAGCAAAACAGTTAAAAATCCAAAAGAAATTTCTAAGATAGAAACAATTAATCATTTTTGAATTGTTTTTTTATTAATATTTTCTTTTTCATAAGAAATTGAAGAAGCTTTTTTTCTTATGACAAAACTAAATAATATATGTATAAATAAAACCAATAAGTTAATAATTACTGCAATCAACATTAATAATTCTCGATCCATTTCTAAAACAGAAACAAAAGAAATTACACATAATATAATTCAAGAAATTTTTAATATCAAATAAAAAGATATTAAATAAATTTTAAATTTTTGTTTAATTGTTTCGCTATAAAGAATAATAAAAACTTTATAAATTCCATAAAAAACAATAAATGAATAAACAAAATAAATCAAATCAAATTTTTGTGAATTATTTAAAACATCATATTCATAATTGTAATCACTTCTTAAAAAGCTAGCGGCGAAAATAGATGCTAAAATTAAAAAAACAATTGTTAAAATTTTAAAAACTTTTCCATTTGATTTTTCTTGAATATTTGAACTAATGTTTTTTTTTCTAGCCGTTCCATTTAATTTAGTAAAATTTAATTCCATTTAACTCTCCTTTTTAATTTGTATAAATAAATAATATTAATTTTATATATATTAGATTTACATATTATATATTATGATTTAAAAATTAAAAATATAATATTTCTAAATTTAAAATGATTTAAATTTAGAATAAAAAATAATTTTTCAATTGAGTTTTTTTATTAAAAAATGAAATCATTATTAAGATTGATTTAAATCATTAACAATGTTAGCAAATTTATGTCTATCTTCTCTGGGGAGAGCAAGAGCTTCTAAAATTGGGGTACCAGTAAATTTACCATTTAAAATTCCAATTGCAAGACCAGATTCTCCTTTAATTAAATATTCAACGGCTTTAATTCCCATTAAAGATGAATTAACTCTTTCCATTGCAGTGGGCACGCCACCTCTTTGAAGATGGGATAATGACATACCGCGAGTTACAACGCCAGAAAATTCTTCAATTGTTTTAGATAATTTATCAAGATTATCATAAATCAATTCAGAAACAATAATAATAACTGATCTTTTGCCCATTTCTTTAATTTGTTTTTTAACAATAGAAGCTATTTCTTTTGGGGATTTGATATTTTCAGAAGTAACAACAACCTCAGCTCCAGTTGCCAACCCAGCAAACAATGCTAAATCTCCAGACCCATGACCCATGACTTCAACAACGGCAGCTCTATTATGCGATTCCATAGTATCCCTTATTCTATCTACATTTTCAACAATAGAATTAAGTGCAGTATCAAACCCAATAGTAAATTCACTTGAAGTAATATCATTATCAATAGTTCCTGGAAGACCCATTGTCTTAACTCCAATTTCATGTAGCAATTGTGCGCCATAATAAGAACCATCTCCTCCAATTACAACAAGAGCTTCAATGCCTAAATTATCTAATTGTTTTTTTGCTTCTAACCTGATTTTTGGGTTCTTAAACTCAGGAAATCTAGCAGAATAAATAAAAGTTCCACCTTTAGCAATATATTGATCTACATTTACCTCTGTAGCAAGTTTAATATTTCCTGAATGAAGACCATAATAACCTTCATAAACAAGGTAAGGCTCCATTCCTTTTGCCAACGCAGTTTTAACAATGCTTCTTACAGCATTATTCATTCCAGGAGCATCTCCTCCAGATGTTAAAATAGCAATTTTTTTCATTATTAATTATCCCTTCCATAAAAATTTATTTTTTGTTTCATTATTTATATTATAAATGTGTTTTAAAAAAGGAAATTAATTTTTTTCAGGAAATTGAAGATCACAAGCAATAGCAATCATGCTAGCATTGTCTGTTGTATATTTTAAATCAGGAATTTTATAGTTTTTGTGAAGTTTCAAAAATTCTTTTCTTAAATAAGAATTTGCACTAACTCCACCTCCTAAAATTATTGATTTAGGCTTATATTCGATAATGGCTCTTTTAGTTTTTTGTATAAGAATTTTAACAACTGATTTTTGATAAGAAGCTGCGATTTTTTGAATATTAATATTTTCATTATTTTGTTGTAATTTATGATGATAATTAATAATTTTTGTTTTTATCCCTGAAAAACTAAAATTATAAGTTTTATCATCCAATAGATCAAAATTTATAAATTCACCTTTATAATTTTGAAATAATTTATCAATTGCAGGACCGCCAGGAAAACCAATATTTAATTTTCTTGCAATTTTGTCATAAACTTCTCCAACAGCATCATCTTTTGTTTGACCAATAATTTTTAATTCATTATAGTTTTTGAGATATCAGATTTGTGTATGTCCTCCGCTAACAATTAAAGCTATCGATGGAAACTCTAATTCATTATTAAATCCTGCAGCTAAAATATGACCATGCATATGATTTATTTTATAAACAGGTTTATCTAAAATTTTACCCAAAGTATTAGCCATAATTTGACCCATATGAAGAGAGCCAATAAGACCCGGCTTATATGTATAAGCAATCCTATCAAAAGAATCTAATTCATATTCTTTTTTAAGATTTTCTAATAAGATAGATAAATTATTTAAATGAAGTCTAGATGCAATTTCTGGAACAGTACCACCTCACTTTTTGTGAGTTTCAGTTTGTGTCATTGAAAATTCTTTCAATATTTTTCCATTTTCATAAGCCGAAATAGAAGAATCATCATGACTACTTTCGAAAGCAAGTATTCTCATTAATTATTTCCTATTCTGGGGTTTTTAATATAATTGGGCTCAATTTCATTAAAAAATTCTATTTCTTCAAATAAAGATAGAAAAAATTTAGGATTTTTTTCAATTAATAAATAATCATAATTACTTTCTATATTTTGACTCCCTAAAACTTCTATAGAATTGCCGTTTTTTATTTGTGTTATATAAGAAGTATTTCCGCTAGCATTTATATAAAAATCTCCATCTTCAAAACCATTTGAAGGAAATATAAAACTGCTTGCCACAAAAACTTTTTTATTTGTGCTTATTTTAAATGTTTTAGCAAACATTAAAGAGGCTCTAATTCCCATAAAAGAACCCGGACCATTTGTAACATATAATTCATCAATATTGCGAAGAGATAAATTATTTTTATTTAGAAAAAAAGACAATTCATTAACTAAACTATCGCTTTTAAATTTTAAATGTTTAAAAGTTTTTGATTCAACTATTTTTCAATCATTTAATAATAAAAAATACATATGTTTGTTTGTGGTATCAATTAAAATTTTATTCATATAACATTATTATAAAGTGATTGCTCTATATAATTAAATGACAAAGGAGTAAAAATGATTGATGTAATTAATTTAGAGAAAATATTCTCTGACAAAATACTATTTAAAAATGTAAACCTTTCATTTAAAAAAGGTAATACTTATGGAATTATAGGCGCTAACGGAGCGGGAAAATCAACATTCTTAAAAATGATTTATGGAGAACAAGAAATAACAAGCGGACAAATAATTATTGAAAAAGATAAAAGACTTTCAGTTTTAAGTCAAGATCATTCAAAATTTGATGGAATTGATGCAACAAATGTTGTTATCATGGGAAATAAAGAATTATGAGCAATTAACGAAGAAAAAAATTCTATTTATATGAATCCCGATTCTACTCCAGATGATTATGCAAAAGCAGCTGATTTAGAAGATAAATATGGACAAATGGGTGGGTGAGAAGCCGAAAATAATTCTCAAATGCTTTTATCTGGAATAGGGGTATCTCAAAGTGAATGAAATAAAAATATTGCTGATTTAAAATCAAATGAAAAAGTTAAAGTCCTTTTAGCTCAAGCATTGTTTGGAAATCCAGATATATTAATTTTAGATGAGCCCACAAACCACTTAGATTTAAAAGCAATAAAATGATTAGAAAATTTTTTAGCAGATTATGAAAATTTAATTTTGGTTGTTTCTCATGATAGTGATTTTTTAGATCAAGTTTCTACACATACGGTTGACATTGATTTTGAAGGCGCTAAAATGTACACCGGAAATTATTCATTTTGAAAAGGCGCTAGCGAGTTGGCTGCGGAAATGCAATCAAAAGAAAATTCAAAGAAAGAAGACCAAGTTAAAAAACTTCAAGAATTTATTAAAAGATTTTCTGCTAATGCTTCGAAAAGCAAGCAAGCAACAAGTAGAAAAAAATTATTAGATAAAATTGTGATTGATGATTTTAAACCCACAAATAGAAAATACCCTTACATAAGGTGAGGCTTGAATAGAGTGCCTGGGAAAGATTTAATATCTGTTGAAAATTTAACTTATATTAATGAAGAAGGAAAAACTTTATTTCAAAATTTAAATTTTTCTATAAATAAAATGAAAGAAAAGATGGTCATTATTGGCGAGGATGATATTGCAAAAACAAAATTATTGCAAATTTTAGCCGGGGAGATTCAACCAACAAGTGGATCTGTTAAATGAGGACAAACAATTACAAAAAATTATTTTCCCAACAATAATGATGCTTATTTTAATAATAATGAATCTTTATTAGAATGAATTTCCAAATGACCTTTAAATAATATAGAAAAAGAAAATAAAGAAAATGATGATCAAAAAATGAGAGGCTTTTTAGGTAGGATGTTTTTTACAGGAGATTCTGTTAAGAAAAAAGCTAGAGATGCATCGGGTGGAGAAAAAGCAAGATTGATTTTTTCTAAAATGATGATTCAAGAAAGTAATTTTTTATTACTAGATCAGCCATTGGATCACTTAGATACAGAAAGTATAGAATCAGTAATAGAAGCTGTTAAAGAATATAAATCTTCAGCAATATTTACTACATATAATAGAACTATGGTTAGAGAATGTGCCAATATCATTTTAGAAATTAATCCGAATGAATCACTTTTATTTAAAGGAACATTAGAAGAGTTTGAAGAAAAGATGGGTTATTAAATTATGAAATTTAATTATTTCAAATTAATATTTTAATATGAAAAAAATTTATTTTTTAGATTTACATGGAACTGTTTACAACTCAAAAAATAAAATATCTTTAAAAACATTAAAAACATTAAAAAAAGTTATAAAAAATGGAAATAAAGTTATTTTTATTACTGGCGCTCATAAATTAGAAGTTGAAAAATTAGCAAAAAAAATTAATTCCAATGAGTTTATATCCAACGGTGGAGCCTACATTAAAATAAATAATAAAGAATATATACATCCATTAAAAATAGATAAAAGTTATAAATATGAAATAAACTCTTATTTAAATGGAATTACTAGGAGTAACTATAAATTATTAGATAATTTTTATAATAA
>JAIFTM010000004.1 GCA_019661745.1 Mollicutes bacterium PWAP
ATGTAAGTCTCTAGTTATATCTAAAATATTAGCTTTAAATTTAACCATAGACTCAATACTTCATTCAAAAAAACCATCATTATCAGTTTTTAATTTTAAAATTCCAGTTTTTCCAAGTATTAAAGAATAATATTCTAAAAATGTTTTATAAGTTAATCTTCTGTTATCATGACGACTTTTAGGTCAGGGATCACTAAAAGTTAATCACATTGTATTTACATTACCGATAAGTAAATTAGGTAAGTCTTTAATATCTTCACAAATAATTTTAAAGTTTTTTATTCCAAGTTTTTCAGCTTTTTTCATAGCTTTAGCTGCAACGGTAGGGAATTTTTCCACCCCCAAGTACATTTGGTGTGGATTTTTTTTAGCAAGAAGAGTTATCATTTCTCCTTTTCCCATTCCTAATTCAATAATTACATTTTTATTTACTTCAAAAGGAAAGTCTTTAATAAGATAATCACTTTCAAAAAGTTGTTTATTGTATTTTTCATTATTTCTCAATCTCATAATTTTATTATATATGTACTCATTAAAACAAAACATTTATAATAAAAATATGAAGTTAATAACGGGTAAAATGATAAAAGTTCAAGCATTTAAACAAGATGGTACCTTGTACAGACAATGAAATGGTGTTAGAGTTATTGAAAGTAGTAAAGAATATATATTATTGTTTATGTATAAAACAAAGGTTAAAGAACTCAATAATCAAAAATGAATTGTTAGAGAACCAACTTTGTGACTTTTGCCAAGAGATGATTCTTTTTATAATGTTTTAGTTTTACTAAGGAAAACTGGTTTATATTACTACGTAAATTTAGCATCTCCGCCAATTATAGATGAAGATACAATTAGATATATTGATTATGATTTAGACATTAAAAAATATCCTAACAGGAAGAGCAAGGTAGTAGATCAAAGAGAATATAAAGAAAACTCTATTAAAATGAATTATTCAAAAAAATTAATGAAAGTTATTGAAGATACTTTATTAGAAGTATTGGAATTAATTAAAAATAGAGATATTATTTTTGATCCCGAATATATAAAATACATCAACAATGATTTAATAGATCAAGGCTTATTAAGTAAAAGTTTTGAAAAAATAAATTGAAAAAAAGAATATTAAAATGTGAAATATTCACATTTTTTATATTTTATCTTTATATATTTCTTTTCCTAATTTGACTCATTCTTCAATTGCATTTTTTAAATATTCAAAACCGAGATCATAAGTATTTTCATTATTAAGGTCTGCTCCTGCTTTTTTAATTAAGTCTACTGGATTTTCTCTACAACCGGCACTTAGAAAATTTTTAATATAGTTATCTAATGCCACTTTGCCCTCAGTTAAGTAATTATTGTAAAAAATATTGGCTACAATTTGACCAATGGCATATTTATAAACATAGAAACCAGCAAAAAAATGAGGAACACGAATAGAATTGTATGCATCTTCTTCTTTTAATTTGGGATTTTTCTTATTTAAATATTTTATTTTATTATTAATAAAAATTTTTGAAATTTGTGAATATGTTTTGGGATGTTCGCCTTTATGAAGAGAATCATATAAATCATATTCAAAGTTGCTTCAAGTTGTTTGATAAATAACAGTCCCTTGAAATCCTTCAATTATTTCTTGTAGAATTCTAAATTTAAATTTTTTATTATTGCTTGTTTTTAATAAATAATCATAAGTTATTAATTCGTGGAAAATAGAAGCTATTTCTGCTTGAAAAATAGGATATTGAGAATTAATTAAAATATTATTATTATCTGAAAAATATGAGTGCATTGAATGTCCCATTTCATGAGATAAAGTCAAAACACTTTTTAAATCACCTTCGAAATTCATGTGAATATGTTTTTTTTCAACTCCAAAACTTGAACCTATTGAATAAGCCCCTTGTCTTTTACCCTCGGCAGGCATATAATCAACTCATCCATTATCAAAAGCTTCCTTAACTTTGTCTTGATATTCTTTTCCGAACGGCATAACCGAATTAATAACAATTTCTTTTGCCTCTTCTATAGTAAACTTACTTTTGTATTTAATAATATCTCTAGATAAATCATATTTTGTAGCTTTCTCTCCATAATAAGCTTTATAAAATTTTTTAAATCAAAAATCATATTTTTTAAAATGATGATTATTATTTTGTACTTTTGTATAAAGTTTTTTTACAAAAAATTTATCTACATTATCTTCAAAAGTTAATGAGTCTATGGGGTGTTGAAACCCTTTAATTTTAGAATCCACATTAATAGATTTAAATTCTTGATATAGAATATTAGCAAGAGAATTTTTATGTTTTAAGTAAGCATTTTTATATTTTAATATTGATTCTTTTCTAACTTTAAATTCTTTATGTTTTAATAAAGAATTTAAATTATTTTCATTAATTTTTATTTTTTTTCCTTTACTATCTATAACAAATCCCAAATCTAATTCAGTGTTGGTAATAATAGAAAAAATAGATTCAACATCAATATTTCCTTCTGAAGCAATTGATAAATAATCATTTACTTTATCATTTAATCTATATTTAAAACTTTCAATAACATTTGAAAAATAATATTTGTAATTTTTAAATTTAGGGTCTTTTAATCATTTTTTAATTTTAACTCTGTTTTTATAAATTCTATTAGATTCAGAACCAATTTCTGATTGATGTTTTTGAAGTAATTGTAAAAGTTTAGAATATTCAATATTATTTTCAACATTATTCAAATCTTTAGAAACTTTATTGGATGAATAGTTAAATAACTTATTAAAAATGATTGTAGATTTTTCATCTTTTTTTAAAGCTTTTAAAAAAGATTCTAGAGATTCATATTTGGAATCTTTATTTTTAATTTCAATTTTTAAAGATTTAGAAAATAAATTTAATCTTTCTTCAAATGTTTTGCCTTCTAATAAAAAATCTAAGTCTCCTCTTAAATTATTTGGCACATCTTTTATGTTTTTATATTTTTTTATCATTTTTCCCTTTCATATAAATTAATTTTATATAAATATTAATCAATAAGATTAGAATCCATAAAAGGAACTAAAACCTTAGGTATAGTAATGGTATTGTCTTCATTTTGATAGTTTTCTAAAATAGCCGCAATAATTCTATCTATTGCTAAAGCAGAGCCATTAATTGTATAAACTGGTTGAGTTTTATCATTTTCATCTCTATAACTAGTTTTACTTCTTCTTCCTTGAAATTGACCAAATCCAGAAATTGAAGAAGTTTCTCTATATTTATTTTCTGAAGGTAATCAAACCTCTAAATCGATTGTTTCTTCAGAGGCAAAACCAATATCACCTGAACACAATCTTTTTTCTTGATATGGCAATTCTAATTTATTTAAAATATTTTTAGCATCTTGTAAAGTTTTATTTAATTCATTTTTATAATCTTTTTTACTGACAATTTTAACTAATTCTACTTTATTAA
The DNA here is from genome assembly GCA_019661745.1 of Mollicutes bacterium PWAP. Taxonomy (GTDB): domain Bacteria; phylum Bacillota_I; class Bacilli_A; order Mycoplasmatales; family Metamycoplasmataceae; genus JAIFTM01. The sequence continues at coordinate 3,450 of JAIFTM010000004.1, forward strand.
ATTGATGAGATCTAATAAGGCCTTTCATATCTTTTCCACCACTTCCACTTTCTGCTCTAAAACATGTAGAGTATGCAGTGTAAGAGATAGGTTTTGAAAGATCTAAAATTTCATTTTGATGTAAATTTGTTAAAGTTACTTCTGATGTAGGTATTAATCATAGATTTTTTTCACCTTCAATTTTAAATAAATCATCAGCAAATTTAGGTAATTGTCCCGTACCTTGCATAATTTCACTCTTAACTAAGATGGGGGTATTTCATTCTATATAACCTCTTGATTCATGTTCGTTAAGCATAAAATTTTCAAGAGCTCTAACTAATTTTGCGCCTTGACCTTTATACGCTCAAAATCTAGTGCCAGATAATTTAACAGCTCTTTCAAAATCAACGATATCTAGTTTTTTAGCGATATCATAGTGAGGAATAACATTAGTAACTTTGCCCCTACCTAAGTTTGCATATTCTGAAATCAAAATATTTTCTTCTTCTGTTTTTCCAATTGGTGTATTTTCATTAGGTAAATTAGGTATAGTTAATAAAAAAGAATTTATTAATTTATTAATTTTGGCTTCTTCCAATTTTAATAAATTTACTTTATTTTTAATTTCACTAACTTTTATAAATATTTTAGAAATGTCTTTGCCTTCTTTTTTATAAATACCAATTTTTTTACTAATTTTATTCCTCTCATTTTCAAGAGATTGTAATTCTTGCATTAAATTACTTCTTTTATTAGAATTTTCAAAAACTATATCTAGTTTTGAAACATCATAGCCTCTTTCATTTAATTTTTTAATATAAAAAATTTTTTCTTTTAATAATTTTTTTAAGTTAATCATTTATTAATTATAAATTAATAAATGATTAAATAAAAACCACTTATTAGTGGTTTGGTCATATTTGATATGGTGCGTCCAGAAGGAGTCGAACCTTCAACCTCTTGGGCCGTAACCAAGCACTCTATCCAATTGAGCTATGGACGCATATGGAGGCACCAACGGGACTTGAACCCGTAATCGAGGTGTTGCAGACCACTGCCTTGCCAATTTGGCTATGGTGCCATTAAATAAATACATAATTATTATATTTTATTTAGCTTTTTTTAGCATTTTATATATTCCGGCATGTTTATTTTTTTTGCCTTCAAAGTGAGCAATTTTTTTTAATTCAATTGAAGAATTTTTCATAGCTATTAAAGTAGCATATTCTTTAGTGGTAGAATCATTCATACTATCACCAAAGTGAACTGCATTATAATTTTTTAATTTATAAATATTTTGACAAATATATTTAATAGCAAGACCCTTTGTAGAATAAGAACTAGTTATTTCGATGGTTTTGCCACCAGAACTAGTAACAGAAGATATATTTTTTATTTTATTTAATTTTTTATTTAATTTTTTAATAAAACTTTTATTAAAAAAATTTCAAATTACTATTTTTTTAATTTTAGTAAATTTTGATATTTTTTCTTTTGTGGATTTATAATTTGTAAATGAAACAAGAACATTAGATATAAATCTAAATTTTTTATTGTAAACTAAATTATTTCCATTAATAAAATATTCAAGTTTTTTATTATGAATAATATTAAAAATAATTTTAGCAACTTTTTCATCAATATATGATTCTTTTAAAATTTCACCATTTTTTTTAGCAATAACAGCTCCATTTTGAAAAGAACCAAATTCAAAATTTATATCTTTAATATAATTAATAGATTTTTCATAACTTCTACCAGTTGAAATAACTACTTTTTTACCTTCTTTTACTAATAAATTTAAAGCATTTATATTTTTTTTGCTAATTTTATTTTTTCCAAATTTATCAAATAAAGTACCATCTAAATCAAAAAATAAAATATTTGCATTTTTAATTGAATTAATCATAAATTAATTATAAAAGAAAAAGACTTATTTTATTAAGTCTTTAATAGTATTTAAATCAATAAATCCTACAATACTTTTTGTAGCAATTATTGTTTTATTTTCAACCAAAAAAGTTGTTGGATAACCAGAAATATTTAGTTCTCTTGTGAATAAAGGATTTTCATCTCCATCAACTTTGTAAACTGGTATTTCATTACTAACTTCTTCTAATACTGGAGCAAACATTTTACATGGTCCACATCAACTAGCTGTGAAGTTTAGTAAAAATTTATCACCTGAATTAATTAAATCTTTTGCATTTTTTTCATTTATATATTTAACTGACATTTTAATAAGCCTTTCCAAAAACTACTCATCTGGTAGTTTTTTTTTCTGTAATAAAACAATTCGCTTCATCTTTTTTATTTTCAATTATACAACGTGTTGTAATACCGGTACTTTTTTTAATATTTTCTTCATCTTCAGCGGTTCCATCAAAAGGCATAATTATTAAATTTTTATTTTTTATAGCAACAATCATATCTTCATAAGTTTTTCCAATTAATGTGTTTTTTGATAATTTTTTTTTTGATTTTTCGTAAAGATTATTTTGTATATCATTTAAAAATAATTTCACTTTTGAAGGAACATCTTTAATATTAATATTAATTTTTTCTAAATTATCTCTTCTAACGATTGTGACTTCATTATTTTTTAAATCTCTAGGACCCACTTCAATCCTTAAAGGAATTCCAGTTATTTCAGAATTTGCAGCTTTAAAGCCAGCAGTTTTATTAGAAGAGTCAATTTTTGTTCTAATATATAATTTTTCAAGATCTTTTTTTAGTTTAAGGGAAATTAATTTTACTCTTTCATCTTTTTTAGAAAATAATTCCAAAATAGAAACTTGATAAGGTGCAATTTTAGGAGGGATAATAATACCTCTATTATCGCCATGACTCATTATTAATCCACCAATTAAACGAGTAGAAACTCCTCAAGACGTTTGAAAAACTAATTCATTTTTGTTTTGTTTATTTCTAAAAGAAATATTAAATGATTTTGAAAAATTTGTACCAAGAAAGTGGCTAGTTCCGCATTGCAAGGCTCTACCATCTTTCATTAAAGCTTCAATAGTATAAGTTCTATCAGCTCCAGCAAATTTTTCATTTTCAGTTTTAACGCCAACTAAAGGTTCAATAGCTAAATAATCTCTTAAAAAATTTGCATAGACATTAATCATTTTTTTTGAAAATTCTAAAGCCTCTTCTAAAGAAGAGTGGGCAGTATGGCCTTCTTGCCATAAAAATTCACTATTTCTTAAAAATGGAGTAACAGTTTTTTCTCATCTAATAACATTAGCTCACTGGTTATAAATTATTGGAAGATCATTATGAGAACGAATTATTTTTTGAAATAATTCTCCAAAAAGAGTTTCACTTGTAGGTCTAATTACTAAATTTTCAACCAAAGATTTATCACCCACATGAGTGACTGTGGCCAATTCAGGAGCAAAACCTTCAATGTGTTTTTTTTCTTTTTCTATATAAGAAATAGGTATTAAAAGTGGTAAATAAACATTTTCAATGTTTAATTTTTTAAATTGTTTATTAAATTCTTGTTTAATCATTTCTCAAATTCCAAATGAGTTGGGCTTAAAAATTATTGAACCCTTAGTAGGCCCATACTCAATTAAATTTCCTTGTTTAATTACATCTACATATCATTTACTAAAATCTTTTTCATAAGGTGTAATTTTATCAATTTCTTTTGCCATAATTTCTCCTAATATATTGAATTTAATCCAATATTTTCTGCAGTTTCTTCTGTGATGTGAATATCACCAGGATCTGAATAAATCATTTTTGATTTAATATTATTTGCAACAGCATTACCTCATAAAACATCAAGCATACTATTTTTATATAAATTGTTAATTAAAACTTTTCTAGAAACGAAAATAAATCTGGAAGAAAATCTAGAAAGATCTTCAACAATATTATTGTTTAAATAAACTATTTTAGGATAAATATGAACATTGATATTTTTATTTCTGAGTTTTTTAATAATTTGTTTTAAATCGAAAATTTCGCCTTGTTTAGAAATGTCTACAGCATAAACCATTTCACTAGATGATTGAAATTTATCTTTTTCTACTTTTTCTTTTAATCAATCAAGTGGAACAAATTGAACACAATTATCTTTAGTATTGAAGGCGGCTTCGGCAGTTGCGGATTCAAATCTTCTTAAAAAAGAAGGATTTTCAAAAAATTTTAAAATTGATAAACTATCAACAGAAAGCAACTTTGCCCATAAAATTTTTGTGTTTGTTAATTTTCTTCCTGTTTTTCATGAGCGCAAACTTTTTTCAAAAAAATCAAATTCATGATTTTTAATTTTTTCAGTTATTAAATAAAGATTTTTAATAAAAAATATTTTTCTTTTATCATCTTTTAAATAATTAAATTCATTAGATTTTTCATCATAAAATAAATCTTTAGAATCAATTCCTCTAAAAATATAATAATCAATTAAAAGATTTTTATTATCAAAATCTTTTAAAAGTGAAATAGGATCATAAATAGCAATACTTATTGTTAAATGTCCAACACCCAGATTAAAAGCCAATTCTTTAATTTCCAATATTTTTTTATCTGATAAATTATCTTCAATTAAAAAAGTAAGAACATCATTAAAATAATAAATTTTATTTTTATTTCCAAATAAAGAAACAAGAATTTTTAAAGTTTGATAATAACTATTTGGGTTGTTTACATCTAAAAGAACAGAAAAAATTAATGATGATTTTTGAATATTATTTTTATTTATATTTTTAACTATATTGTAATTCATTTTTTTTTGATTAATAATATGTTTGGTATTATAAGAAACTTCCAAAGTTACAAAATTAGTGTCTTCATTATCAATAATTCTTGTGCTAAATTTTTCAATTGTATGCTTAAATTTTCTTGCCTTAGAATAAGTTATAGAAGTAGAAGAAGAATTTTTGAGTTTTTTAGAAAGATTTTTAACTTTTTTAATGTAAGTATTAAAATTTTTGTAAATTTCTTCAATTAAAATATTTGATTTTTTTTTGACATCTTTTAAAGGAAAAACCACATCTAATTTCCCTGTATAAACATCATATAAATAAATGTTTTTGCCATTTTCAATATTTTTTTTATTTTTTGTTTTATATAAAAAATAAAAAAGAATCATGAATATCATGAAGATAAAAAACATACCTCCAACAAATGTTGAAATTATTAATCAGTGCATTGAATTTTAGTTAATGATGGGTGATTTTTAGCAAATGTTTTAATTCCAAAGTTTTTTTTATCAAATTTAATAGTTACCTTTTGTCCAACAACAGAAAGTACTTCTCCTTCACCAAAAACCAATGACTTTACTCTATTTCCTATAGATAAATGATTTTTAATACTTAAATTAATTTCGCTTGTATAAGTGTTAGAACCGGAAAAAACATTTGTAGTTTCAATTTTCATTTCTTTAACAAATCTACTAGGTTCATATTTTAACTTGTCTTGATCATATACGTGCCCAACAGAAAGAAATAATCCTTTTTTGGCTCTAGTTATAGCAACATAAGCAAGTCTTCTTTCTTCTTCTAATGCCTCGAGAGAATCTTCTCTTGAAGTTAAAGCCCTTTTAGAAGGGAATTGTTCTTCACTGAAACCAAGAACAAAAACATAATCGAATTCTAAACCTTTTGAAGAATGGACAGTCATAAGATTAAGATGATTAGGTGTATTGCCATTTTCTTTATCAGAAAGAGAAATTAGAGCTTGTTCTTCTAATCATTTATCAATATCATTATCATTATTTAATAAAAATTCATCTATAGAAGAACAATAAGAATTAATATTATCAATTTTATCTGGATTTGGTTTAATATATTCATAGTAACCATTTTTAGAAATAAAATGAATAAGAACTTTACCAAAATCATTTGTTTTAGATAGTTTTATGGCTGAGTTTGTTGCTTTAATAAATTTAAGCAAGTGACCAGAAATAGTTTTACTAAGAAAAGTGGTAATTTTAGATCAATTATTCATCAATTCACAAATAATATTATTTTGTGTATTTATAACTGAAGAAATTTTATTTATAGTAGAAGAACCTATTTTTTTACTTGGTTTATTAATAACTCTAACAAATGAATTTCAATCACCATTAATAATAATTTTTGAAAGAGAATAAGCATCTTGTATTTCTTCTCTATCAAAAAACTTATTAGAACCGAATGAGTTATAACTTATAAGAGCTTCTTTTAAAAAAGATTCTAGCTTAATTGCGTGAAATTGACTCCTATATAAAACAACAATATCTTTGAGTTGAACTTTATTTGCTTTTAGTTGATTAATTTGATCAACAATTCACTTAGCCTCTGCGACCTGTGAAGGGTTTTCAAAAACTACAATTTTACCTTTTTCAAGACTTACAGATTCAATTTTTAATGGGACAGGTCTTTTTTTATTATTTTTAATTAAAAGATTTGCAACCTTGACAATTTGTTGGTCAGAACGATAATTTTTAACTAATTTAACAATTTTAGGTTTAAAATCTTTTAAATAGTTTTTAAATATAAGGGGGTCTGCATTCCTTCACGTATAAATTGTTTGGTCTGGATCTCCAACAACAATTAAATCAACATTTTTTCCAGATAAAAGTTTTAACAATTTATATTGAATGATAGAAGTATCTTGAAACTCATCTACTAAAATTTTTTTATATTTTTTTTCTCACTTAATTTGAAGTTTTTTATTATCATTAATTAAATTAAAAGCCTCAATAATTAAATCATCAAAATCCAGGTATTTAAATTTTTCATTTATATTAGAATATTCAAAGTAAATTTTTCAAAATAATTCATTAGATTCACTTATATTGAGGGGGACTTCTTTAGATGGTTTTATTCCTGAAAGTTTTCAGTTAGAAATTTTTGAAAGCGCAGAACTATATGTAATCATAGAATTTGTGATTTCCATATCTAACTCATTAGAAATTATTTTATAAACTTTTTTTAATGTAGACCTTTGTTCAGAAGGTATAGATATATGAATTTTATCAAACTTAAATAGTGATATTTCTTCTTTTAAGATTGATAATGCCAAAGAATGAAAAGTTTTTATCTGAATATCAAACTTTTTGATATTAATCATTTTTGAAATACGAGAAGACATTTCTTTTGCGGCTTTATTTGTAAAAGTTAATCCTAAAATATCTTTAGGATTAACACCTAATTCATTTATTAAATATCAATATTTTGTTGAAATAACGGTTGTTTTACCACTACCTGGTCCAGCAATTATTGAAAGGTGAGTTTTATTTTCTTTAACAGCATCTAACTGCTCTTTATTTAATATTTCTAATTGATTCATTATTCCATCCATTCTATTTTTTCTCTTTTTACAATTTTTGTTGGTATTTTTTTAAATTTGGGTTCATCTTCCATGAGTTGATATTTTTCTCAAACAGTTTCTGTTTTACTTAATTTATCAATAAATGAACTTTTTTCTCTTTTAATTCCAACTGAAATACCCGAAATTAGTTGGATAAAAATAATTAAACCACTAAATGTTGTAATTATAGAAATTCTAACATTTTGTCAAGTAGTAAAATTAATAGAATCTCTATTTGTTGAAATAAATTTTATAAAAAATCTTGGATTGTACATCAAAATAATAAACAAAAACATTAAAAATGACCAAGATAATCCGAAAAAAATTTCTCTATAAATTTGAGATTTGAAAATTTGAATTCTTTTTTTATTTTTTAAATAATGAATTTTTATTCTACAAATAAACATACCTATAGTTCTACCATTTGTAAAAAAAGGTAATAAAATAAATAAGGAAAATGTTTGAATAATATTAATTATAAGTCAAGTTATGTATTTTCATGTAGAATCAAAAGTTCATGAAGTGTATGGATGATTGTAACCTATTTCAATTTTATTATGTGATAAGAATGCAAAACTTGTGCCAATTAAAATTAAACCAAAAATAAATACATCTAAGACCCTAGACAAAAATCTAATTCAAAAACCAGCTTTTTTATAAATTTTTTTTTTCATTTATTAAAAAATTTTATTTAGTTTTTTAAAATTTGTTAATGAAGTCATTTTAATCATGGCTTTTGATTCTTTTGTACCCAACATTAAATATTTATTTGTATTGAAAAAAATTTTATTTTCTTTAACAAAACGAGAATAAGTTTTTTCAACAAGTTTAATTAGTTTTACTTTTTTAGTAGTTGAGGCCCTAAGTCATACAAAAGTAGCAAAAACAAAAACTTTTTGATAAATTAATTCATTTGAAAAATCAAGCTCATCATCAATAGATATTTTTAAAAGATCGTCTATTTCTTTTATTTGTCTCATTGGGTTTCCAGTCCTTAATTTAGTATTTAATTTAAGAAGTATATCATTTATGTTTACATAGCTTTTAGCAAGAATCATTGATTGTAGAGATTCTCAAGTAGAAAATTCAGTGTTAATTAAACTACCCTTTCTATGTTTTAAATTTTTAAGAATTTTTGTTGAAATAATTTTATTAGAAAGAATTGGAGTTGCTTTGGCAACGGGCATTTTATTTTCAGATAAATTAAAAATTATTTTTTCAATCATTCTGTTTTTATATTTTTGTTTAAAGGGAGATTTAATTTCTACTCCAAATTCAATAATATCTGTTTTGTATAATCTAATTAGTTTATTTAAGGTTTGGGTGTAATTTTTTTTAATTTGAAAGTTTCCCTCTAAATAGTTAATGTAATCACGTTTGGAAATTTTCGAAACTCTTTTTATTATGTTTGTTTTATTTAAAACTTTATTACTTACATAAATGGTAATTTTTGGAATTTTATTTGATGCTTCCATAATTGTTTTAGCTAGATCTGCATTTGGTTTTTGAACATATAAAATAATTTCACAACCTTTATAATCTTGTGACTGCAATTGAGGTATAACTTTTTTATAATTTTCATTATTAATTTTTACTACTAGTGATAATTTCATAATTACATCTCCATATTTTTTGGTGTTCTGGGATAAGGGATAACATCTCTAATGTTTTTCATTCCAGTAACATACATTATAAGTCTTTCAAATCCAAGCCCATAACCAGAAGAAACTCCGTGTCCATTTTCTCTAAGTTTAACATATCAATCAATTGAATTTTTGTCTACTCCAACTTCATCAATTCTTTTTTTAATTTTATTAATATTATCTTCACGTTGACTACCACCAATTAATTCTCCGATTCCGGGAGCTAATATATCAAAAGCAGCAACTGTTTTTTCATCTTTGTTTAATTTCATATAAAAAGATTTTATTTCTTGAGGATAATCCACCAACGCAACAGGTCCTTTAAATATTTTTTCAGCAAGAAAGTTTTCATGTTCGGTACTCAAATCAGTACCAAACTTAATATCTTGAATCTCAAAATTATCTTTATTTTTTATTAATATTTCAATGGCTTTTGAATATGTAATTTCTTGAATACCATTTTCAAGGAATAAATTAAGTTTTTCAAATAAACCTTCATTAACATCATTAAGATAATCCATATCTTCTTTATTATTTTCTAAAACAAATTTTATTGAATAATTCAACATTTCAAAAGCAATTTTGATTGATTCTTTATAATTTGTAAATTCCATTTCTGTTTCTAACATTCAAAATTCCGAAGCATGTTTTGTAGTGTGGGAATTTTCTGCTCTAAAAGTAGGACCAAAAGTATAAACATCACCAAGACCACTTGCATATGTTTCTGCATGTAATTGTCCACTGACAGTTAGAGAGGCCTTTTTATTAAAAAAGTTTGATTTTTGGTTTGTTGTAACTTCAAAAGTTTCTCCAGCACCTTCACTATCAACTCCCGTTAAAATTGGGGTATGAACGTGAATAAATTTATTTTTATAGAAAAAATTATGAAGAGAGTAAGAAAGAGAACTCCTTATCCTCATAACAGCACCTAAAAGATTTGTTCTGTGCCTATATTGGGGTATTTTCCTTAAAGTATCCAATGTTATTTCTTTCTTTTGTATGGGATAATTTTCTATAGCGATAGAATTAATGTTTATTTCTAAAAGAATAATTTCAAATGGTTGTTTTCCGTTTGGGGTTTTGATTAATTTGCCTTTGAAAGTTGCGCTACTGCCTGTAGTAATTTTTTCTACAAGTTCAACAAAAAGTCCTTTAGCAATAATTTGAATATTTTTAACAATTGAACCATCATTAATTTCAATAAATTTTATTTTTTTATTACCTCTAATAGACTTTACTCAACCCTTTATTTCAACGTTTTTTTCTTTTGTTTTTAACAACTCTTTATAAAACATTTATTCACTCCTCCTAATCGGCATAATAATGTGCTTAATTTTTTTATCAATTGACTCAACTATTACTGGATCATGCTCAGAACCAAAACCTAATTTGAAATTTTTATCCATGGAAGAAATAATATCACTTAAGTAATTTCCATTAACAGTTACTACCCTTTTGTCACCATCATAATTAGAATTTATTTCTCTTGTGAGTTTACCAATACCCTTTGCAATTGTTTCGAATTTTATTTTTTGTTTTTTAAATTCAATATCTAAAGAAGAATATTTTTCGTTTTTTAGTAAAGTTGATTTGATAGCCGGTAAAAATTCATTTTTATTAATTTCTATTTCTTCAACACCAGAAATAGATCTTGCTTTTGATACGTCTGGAAAAATACCATCAATTAAAGAAATCAAGGTTTCTGAGTTTTCTTCGAATATATGTATTTTTTGTTCATCAAAATATAGTAGACTTTTTCCATTGGGATTAATAAATGCATTTTTAAGTTTTTTAGGAAAAGATGTTACATTAATATTTATTTCCTTATTTTCTATATTTTGAAATGCAAAGCTTAATTTACTTTTGTTTGTTGAGGACATTGACAATTCACCATTTAGCAAAACAATATTTACTCCCTTAAATATTGTTTTTTCTTTTGAGTTGTTTTCGGGAACAACACTCAATTGAACATTATTTAATAATTTAATGAACTCTTTATTGTCTACTTCTAATTTATCGCCAATCTTTTCTATAAATATATTTGGATAACTTTCATTTTCTGTTTCAATTTGCATTTCTGTTTCAAAATCTAAACTCTTTATTTTTAATGTTTTATTTTCAATAAATATTTCAACTTCACCATTATGTCTTTTTATTAAATCGTAAAATAAGTAGAAGTTCATCAATATTTCTCCTTCTTCTATAATTGAACTCTTATCAACTTCCATTTTTATTTTTCTAGCTATTGTTCCGTCGTAACCTTCCATTTTTATCGTTGATTTATATATTGTCATTTTCATGTTTTTTAGTATTTGATATGGTGTTAATGAGTCAATTGAAACAGATATTTGTTCCAACATCTTATTCATTTTGTTTATTTCAATTTTAATTCTCATTTTTCTTCCTTGTAAGTTTGTTTTTTTGTTTAGTAATTATTATTATGTTTGTTTATAAGTCTAATAACCTTAATTTTTGTTGTTTTTTAATGTTTTTAATTGTTTAAATCTTTCTTAATAACTTTTCTATTTCTTTTATTGCCAATCTTAGAGATTCATCATTTTTAATTTCTTTTTTTATTTTTTCTACACCATGTTTAACTGTAGTGTGATCTTTACCTTTTAAGTAATTTCCAATTTTATTATAAGATGTATTCATGTGTTTATATAAAAGATACATTAAAATATGTCTTGCTTGAACAACTGCTTTTAAACGTATTTTCCCAAAAATATCTTTTTCAGATATTTTTGTGTATTTTGAAACACTACTTGCTATTTGTTTGTTTGTTAGTTTTACATCTTTTATATCTATATCTTTAAAAACTTTTTCAAGAATTTCAGATGTTATTTTATTTTCAACACCAACAAATGCACTAGCAATAAAATCTATTCTTCTTAATGCCCCCGTCAATCTCCTTGTATTTCCATAAAAATTACGACCCATAAATTCATAACCACTTTTCTCTCAAATAAAATTTGAATCACTCCACTTAACAAATCCGCATACTTCTTTTTGATTTAAAGGGTTTATTTTTGTTGTAATACCACCTTGAAATCTAGTTATTAATCTATCTTCAAATCCAGAAAGAGCTTCGGGCGTCTTATCTGCAGTCAAAATGATTTGTTTACTTGCTACTATAAATCTTTCAACAACATCAAATAAAACTTTTAATACTTTGTTCTTTCCTGATAAGTTTTGAATGTCATCTAATATGAATGCATCATATTTATCAAAAGACTCTATAAATTCATTAGATTTATGTCCTCCTGATTTCAAGGCTTTTATTGATTTACTTGAAAAATCAAAACTACTCATATAAATTGTGGATTTGCCTCTTAAAATAAAGTTATTTCCCATAGCTTGAACCGCATGACTTTTACCAACTCCACTTTCCCCATAAACAAAAATAGGAGAAATTAAACCAAATTTTTCAATAATTTTTTGTGCAATTTCATAAACTTCTTTATTTGATTGTGTTTTATAATAATTTTCAAATGAAGAGTTTGGTACCAAGCCCATTGTATTTATTGTTAAAGCTTTTTCGCTATTTTTTAAATTATTATTTTCTTTTAAATTATCGAAATTTCCAAATTTAATATTTGCATCATCTCCAGCAATCTTTTTATAAACAAAATCTAATTCATTTTCTAAAGATTTCAATATAGGTAAAAAATCATTTGCTATATTAATATATAAAGTTTTGTTTATTACTTTTATATTTGAACCCCTAAAAATACTTATTGTTAAAGCATCTATTTTTTTTTCGCTTAATCCTTTTTCTATTTTTTCCAATAAAGTCTTTTCTTTTATCATATAAATATTTTAAACTATACTAATTAGGTATTATTTTATATATTGTAAATTAATCTAGAAATTGTGCCAATTTGACCGTG
>JAIFTM010000081.1 GCA_019661745.1 Mollicutes bacterium PWAP
ATTTATAAAGTGATAACTCTTCTTCATTAATTTTTGAAACAATACCAAGCATGTATGAAGAAATATTTAAAATCATTTTTTCAATATTTTGTAATTTTATAAATTTTCTTTCAGGGAAGTCTTTGTAAATCAAATTAATTAAATTAGATTTAGCAGCATTTTTTAATGTTGGATTTTTTTCAATGTTATTTTCAAAAAAAATAAAAATATTTTTATTTAAAATATTATCAAAAACAGGGCCAACATTTTTGATGTTTAAATTCTTTCCATTAAAAACCAATTCTTTCCTATAACCCGATTCATGTAACGACTCATAAATTAATATTTTTATTCTTTGCTCAATATCGGAATTTAAAAAAGGGATAAGCTTATTAATAAAATTTTTTATATTTAAGCTTTGCAAAGAGTTTATTGCAATTGGATAAAAAATTTGATTTTTTGTTTCAAAGATTTCTAACATTTCTTCTGCACTTATTAAGTTCCCTTTTGAAGAAGAAGTATATTTTATTTCTTCTTCAAGTTCTTTCATTAATTCTTCAAATATAAATTCAAACCTTTTAGGTATATAAGGCATGCTTATTTCTTCTTTTAAAATAACATAAGCTTCTTTAAATTTTTTATCATTAATTAATATTTTTATTTCAACTATTTTTTCTTTATAAAAATTATTTTCCATAAAAATATTATATTTTGTTTATAATAAAAAAGCATAAATAATATGCCCAGATGGCGAAATTGGTAGACGCAAGGGACTTAAAATCCCTCGGTGGTAACACCGTGCGGGTTCAAGTCCCGCTCTGGGCACCATTTTTTTTATCTTTTTTTTATATTAAATTTTTAATTATTTAATTAATATTTTTAAAAATATTAATTTTATTTAATCTTTCTCAAGGTAGATCTAAATCATCTCTACCAAAATGACCAAAAGTAGAAGTTTGTTGAAATATAGGTTTTTTCATTTCTAGAGAATTAACAATACCATCAGGAGTTAAATCAAAATTATTATTAATAATATCGGCAATTTTTTCATCAGCAATTTTACCAGTTCCAAAAGTATTAACATTAATTGAAACGGGTTTAGAAATTCCAATAGCATATGAAATTTGTATTTCTACTTCACTTGCCAAACCAGAAGCAACTAAATTTTTAGCAATTCATCTAGCAGCGTATGCGCCTGATCTATCAACCTTAGTATAATCTTTACCAGAAAATGATCCGCCGCCATGTCTCCCTTTGCCGCCATACGTGTCAACAATAATTTTTCTTCCAGTTAAGCCAGTATCCCCCATAGGACCACCAATAACAAATTTACCAGTTGGATTAATTAATACTTTATAATTTAAATTCATATTAAATTTTTTAGCAACAACTTCCATTACATTAGTTTTAATAAAATTTTTAAATTTTTGATATTCTTCTTGATTTACTTCTTCATGTTGTATAGACATTAAAATAGTGTCTATTTTTGTTTCATTTGTATAATCAATAGTAACTTGACTTTTCATATCACTTTTAGCATTTTTAAATTCATTACTTAAACGTAATTTTTCAGCAATTTTAACTAATTCATGACTCATAGCTATTGGAAGAGGCATATATTGTTTAGTTTCATTAGTGGCATATCCAAACATAATACCTTGATCCCCTGCTCCCGAACCGCCTTTTTTGTTAACGCCTTGATTTATATCGACACTTTGTTTATTAATGTTTGAAATTATTGTAAATTCTTCTTCTAAATAATCTAATACTTTTAAAACTTTTCAAGCTATTGAAACAACGTCAACATAACAATGTGTTGTAATTTCTCCACCAATAACTATTAAATGATTAGATGCCATAACTTCACATGCAACTCTAGCATTTTTATCTTCTCTTAAAACAGCATCTAAAATTGAGTCAGAAATTTGATCACATATTTTATCTGGATGTCCAGCACCAACACTTTCACTTGTAAATAACTTTTTCATATAAAAACTCTCCTAATTATTGTTAGAAGAGTTGAAATAATTATAAATTTATACATAACTAATATATTAGTATAAAGCTTTTTTCCAATTTAATTAACTATAGGTTGGCATGCTTTTATAAATTAACTAAATAGAAACTCTTCATGTTTATAAATGTATTTTTATTATACATATGTTTTTAAAATTAAAAAAACATCCCTTTTAAGGAATGATATGGTGGCTCTGGCAGGGATCGAACCAGCGACACACGGAGCTTCAATCCGTTGCTCTACCAACTGAGCTACAAAGCCACAAATGGCGGTCCAGACGGGGATCGAACCCGCGATCTCCTCCGTGACAGGGAGGCGTATTAACCTCTTTACCACTGGACCATTGGTTGCGGGAATAGGATTTGAACCTATGACCTTCGGGTTATGAGCCCGACGAGCTACCAGACTGCTCCATCCCGCGATATGCTATTTAATTATATATAACAAATGATTAAAATAAAAAGAAAAAGATAAATAATATTTTTTAATTAAACGTTTTGCTATTTAACAATAATTAATTCAGTCTTAAAAAAACAGTTATAAATAATTGCATATAAATCTTGTTTAATTTAAAATTGAAATAGAAAGTTTACTTTTTTTCATTGTTAATGAATACTTGGTGTTTAACTTAAAAAAATTACCACCATTATTGGCCTCAATAAAATTTTTTAAAGAAGATAATTTACCTAAAGAAATTTTAATATTTTTAAACATGTGATTAATATAAATAAAACAAACTTCTTCTTTAAAATTTAAATTTTTAAATGTTTTTGAATCAAATTCACTATCTGATCATTTTTTAAACTCTTTTTTAACAATGGTGTTTTTTTTCAATAGTTTTTTATTTAATTTATAAAAATTTTTTATCTTTAGAAGTTTCTCTTTTTTAGTTAAATGAGATAATTCTTTCCTAATTTTGTTTCTTTCATAAATATGATTATTATTAGTTTCATCAATTCCGAAAGGAATGTTTTTTTTGTTTAAATATAAAAGAATTTCATCTTTAAAATATAAATCTATTAATGGCCTTCTAATTTTTAATCCATCAATTACATTTTTTAATCTTATTCCATAAAAATTAGGTTGTCTTTTGGAGTTTTTTTGCATTAATGCAGTTTCAAGAAAATCATCCAAATGATGGCCCGTAACAACTTCAATTGCATTAAATTCAATTGCAATTTCTTTAAAAAAAGAATATCTTATATTTCTGGCAAAGTCTTGAAAATTCCCTTTATCGGGGTGTTCACTTTCTTTAATATTTTTAATTCTTAAGGGTATTGAATTTTTTAAACAATAATTTTTAACAATTTCTTCATCTCTTTTAGAAGTTTCTCTTTTATTATAATTTACATGAATAGCAATTATGTTTTGAACTTTGTATTTATTAATCAAAAACATAGAATCAGGCCCACCACTTACTGCTACTAAAATTGGATTTTTACTTTTTAAAAAATTCATTATTTATTAAAATCCTCAACGCTTTTATTTTTATCATCTTTTATAAATAAATTGACAGAATGAATTATTTTATTTTTCATACTTTTGAATTTAATCATTTCTTCTGGGGTAATAATTCCAAGAACATGATTTTTTCTTTTTTCTTTTTTGCCAATTCCAATTTTCATTCTTAAAATATTTTCAGTACCAAATTGAGATATAATATCTTTAATTCCATTATGCCCTCCGGAACTACCTTTTGTTTTCATTTTTCCTTGACCAAAATCAAAACTCATATCGTCATAAATAACAAGAATATCCTTATTTTCAATATTAAAATATGAAGAAATTGAAGAAATAAAATTTCCACTTAAATTCATATAAGTATTAGGTTTTGCAAAAATAACATTTCCTCTTTTAACAAAAAAACCATTATATTTTTGGTTAGTTAAATAAATATCAAAATATTTTAATAAAAAATCAATTGCTTTAAAACCTATGTTATGCCTAGTGTTTTCATATTTTTTTCCTGGGTTGCCAAGACCAACTATTAATTTCATAAATAAATTATAAAGATTTTGAATTTTTATAATTTATTTCTCTTCAATAATAAATTAAATTTTGGAAATTAAAAGCTAAATTATAAATTGGATTTTTCCATAATCATTCTTTGTTCTTCGGCAGTTAAAGAATTAATAATAGAATCAAATTTACCATCAATAATACCTTTTAAAGATTGAGAATATCCGATTCTATGATCGGTCATTCTATCTTGGGGATAATTGTAAGTTCTAATTTTTTCACTACGTGCTCCGGAACCAGCAAGTTTACGAAATTCTCCTTTGGCTTCATTTCTTTCATTTAACTCAATTTGATAAAGTTTAGCTTTAAGTTGTTGCATTGCAATATCTTTATTATCGATTTGAGATCTTCCTTCTTGAGAAGTTGAAACTATTCCTGTAGGTAAATGAGTAAGACGAACTGCAGAATCGGTTGTATTTACGCCTTGTCCGCCAGCACCACTTGAACGATATGTATCAATTCTTAAATCAGTGGGTTTTATATTAATTTTTATATTATCATCTACTTCAGGCATAACAATAACGGTGGCAGTTGAAGTATGGACTCTACCTTGAGTTTCTGTTTTAGGAATACGTTGAACACGATGAACTCCGCTTTCAAATTTTAATTTAGAATAAACTTTTGTTCCACTTACTTTAAAAACTATTAAAGAAAATCCGCCACCTTCGTTTTTTTGTATATCCATTAACTTTGATTTGAATCCTATAAAATTAAATCATTTGGAATAAAAATCATATAAATTTCCTGCAAAAATATTAGCTTCGTCACCTCCGGCGGCTCCACGTATTTCAACAATAACATTTTTTTCATCATTAGGATCTGTTGGAAGTAATAAAATTTTTAATTCATTAATAATAACAGGCGCAGAGTGATCAAATTTTTTAATTTCAGCCTTTAACATATCTTTCATTTCTTCATCAGATTCTAAAGGAAGTAAATTTTTAGATTCGTTTGAAGATTTTTCTAATTTTATATATTCTTGAAATTTAAGAGATATAGGTTCTATTCTTTTAACTTCTTTTGCTGTTTTTTTATAAATTTTAATATCACTTGAAATTTCAGGCGTAAGCATTTTTTTATTTAACTCAATATATTTTTTAAAAATTTCTGTGAGAGAATTTCGCATTGACTTTTCCATATTTTAATTATATTGATAAAAATATAATAAAAAAGTAGATATTTTATCTACCGGAATTTATATATGGAATACCAATGGCTTTAGGAGTTCTAGAATATTTAGAAACCAAAGGAAGAGCAATAATTGAGCCAATATAAGGAATTGCATATAAAATATATTTTGCATTCGCAAATTGTTCTGTATATGTATGAACTACGGAATATAAAATTGAAAATAGAATTCCTGACAATATAACTCAATGAAATCTTCACTGACCTATAATTAAAATACCAAGTGCAAGAAATCCAATACCTTCAACATTATTATTAAATGAACTAGAAAGACCCGGAAGAGCAATTCATACAAAACCAGCCAAAGCAGAAAGAATAGAACTTATTAAAATGGCAATATATTTGGTTTTTACTACACTAATACCACTCATTGCTAAAGCTTGAGGATTTTCTCCTGCACTTTTTAATCTTAATCCAAAAGAGGTGAACTTCATTATTAATCATAAAATAAATATTAAAATTGAAAATATTACAAAAGTAATAATTGCAATTTCAAGAGTAGTTAGATTTGAAAAAGTAGTCATAATGTAAGGATTCATATCAATAGATGAAAAACTATTCAAAGATCATAAAGCAATTATAGTAATTATGGGGGCAATAATATTAATTGCTGTTCCGGTAATAACTTGATCAGATCTTAAAGTAATAGTGGCAAAACTAAGTAAAAATCCAATCATAATTCCAATAATTAAAGAAGATAATAAACCTACAAAAATCATTCAAATACTAAAATTTATGAGACCATTTCCAAAATTTGAGTGTGTTAAAACATACATAGTAAAAGCATATGCTCCCGCCGCTACTATCATTCCTCCATTAATTGAAAGATTAATAGTACCACTTCTTTCAGCAAATAATCCAGAAATTGAAGCTAGCATATAAACAATAGAAATAATTACAAATCCTGTTAAAAAAGAATTTAATGTTGAAGACATTACTTAACCTCCTTAGAAATTTTGGAATTATATTTTCGAATTCTTTCTTTTTTTCATGAACTTTTAAAAGATTTAAATAAAAATATTGGTCTGAAATAACTTCATAATCCAACGATTGCAACAAAATAAATAATAATTCCTGAAAATATTTCAAAAATTCTTTCATTATATGAAACACTTATTCCATTAATTGGCCCAGATAAAATAGCAAATCCAAGAGATACAAAAACTATAAACAAAGGTGAAAGCATAGCTATAAGTGCAATGGCTATACCCATAAATCCAATAGGTTCAGGAAATATAGCGGTAGAAATGTTAACTTTATTAAAAAAATAAAATACAAAACCTGCTAAACCAGCGAAGAGTCCGCTCAATGCGAAAATAATGATTTGAAATTGTTTTGACTTATATCCGGCATAAAAACCTGCTGTTGGATTAGAACCATTAGCTATCGCTTTAAATCCAATGGTTGAATATTTAAATAATAATCATGTTCCTATAATAGAAATAAAAAACATAAAAATACCAATGATACAATACATTCACAAATGATGACTATTACCCTTGAATAAAGAAACAGCCATATCTAAATGAACAGTAGGTATAGAAACACTTGTTTGACAAGCTTTAACAATAAATACAACAATTCAATTAAGCATTATAAAACTAACAACCTCATTAACTTTAAAAAATATTTTTAACATTCCCATCGAAACACTCAATGAAATAGAAACTAAAATACAAATTATAAATGCAATAAAAAATGTAGATGTTTCGCCATTGGAATATTTATTAGAAAATAAATAAGCAAGTAAAGCTCCCATTGTCATTTGCCCCGAAATTCCAATATTCAATATTTTAGATTTAAGACCAACAAGAACAGAAAGACCAACAAAACCTAATACTATAAATTTATTTAATAAAAATGTAATTCCAGCGCTTCCACCTGTAGAGTTATGAAAATTTGCAAAAAATAAGTCTTTAAACATTTTAATAGCGTCTTCTGGGCTAAATACAACAGTTATTAATAAAAAAGACATAACAAAACCTAATATTAAAGAAATAATCATATTTCTTATATTGTATTTGGGAGTAAAAATAGCATTTATGATTTTTTTTAACATTATTTAAACCCCACTTCTATTTTTCCGTTGGCCATTAACATGCCAATTTCTAATTTAGAATATTTTTTAGGTCTAAAAATTTCAACTATTTTACCTTTATTTAAAACCATTATTCTATCAGAAACTTGAATTATTTCATCTAATTCACCACTCATTAAAATTACAGAATTACCACTATTTCTAAACTGTATAATATTTTCATAAACGTTTCTAATAGAGCCGACATCTAACCCACGAGTGGGATTTGCAGCAATAAGAAATTTACTTCTGCGTTCTAATTCTCTGCCAATAATTATTTTTTGTTGATTCCCACCACTTAAATGCCTAGAAAGAGTTTTTTTGTTTTGTACTCCTCTAACATCATATTTTTTTTCAATAAAATGAAAATATTCTCAAATTTTTTTTCTATTTAAAAAACCATGTTTAGTAAATTTTTGAGTGTCATTAATAATTGAATTTTCATATGCGGGCAAATCTAAGAATAATCCATCTCTGTGTCTTTCTTCAGGGATATGAGCTATATTATTTTTATAATCATTTGTGATAATTTCTTGAATTAAAATATTTTTTAAAATATTATTTTTGGTTGTAATATTAGCAAAGTAGTCATTTTTTTTAATAATTTTAAATTTTAATTGAACAAAAAAAGGTTTTTTATTATTTGTTTTATAAAAAGATTTTTTATTATTTGTTTTAAAAATTTCTAGTTTTTTTTCATAAAGAATAATTTTTTGTTTTATTTTTGAGATTTTAA
>JAIFTM010000082.1 GCA_019661745.1 Mollicutes bacterium PWAP
GTAAAAAACATGCATATAAAAAAATATACTTTAATTTATTAAAAATAAAAAAATGAAGAAATTATTCTACATTTTCAGAAATTACTTTGTATAGTTCATCGTTTATTCAAACTGTACTTCCAGGAAAAATTTTAGAACTTCTGCCGCCGGGTTTTTCACCATTTATAATTATGTTTGATGATTCAACAAATCACTTAGCATCGCCGCCAGATGAAATTCTATTAATTTTTTTTAGAAACTGTCCCAGTTTGATAAATTCACCTGTAATTTTAACTGTCATTTTATCTCCTTTTTTTAAATAATAAGATTTACATTTTAATTATAAATTAAAGGAATGTAAATTTTTATTTTTGTGCTTCAAAAAGAATTTTATATTGTTTAATAGAAACTTGTTGTGGTCTTACACTTTCTGTAAGATTTATTTCTTTAATTAATTGAATAAAATCTTTTTTTATAAATCTTTTCTTAACATTATTTCAAAGTGTTTTTCTTCTTTGCATAAAACATTCCAAAACAAATAAATTAAATTGAGAAATATATTTCTTTGTAAAATCTACATCATCTTTAAAATAAATTTTTATAACCATGCTTCTTACTTTAGGTTCAGGAATAAAACTATTTTTAGGCACTAAGATTATTTTTTCAATTTTAGTTGTGTACATACCCAATAAAACTGTTAATTTTCCAAAAGCACTATCTCCTGGAGAGGCAATGAGTCTTTCTCCAACTTCTTTTTGAACCATTATTGTTGCAGTTTTGAAAATTTTAAAATTATCAATTAATTTAAAAATAATATCGCTAGTAATGTAGTAAGGTATATTAGCTATTAGAGACGCTTTATTATGATGAGAAATATCTTTTTTTAAAAAATCTCCTTCAATTAAAGTAAAATTATCACTTGAAATTTCATTTGAAATAACTTTGATCATATCTCTATCTAACTCATAGCTTGTAACTGGTTTACCAATTTCAATAAGTTTTTTTGTTATTGAACCTAAACCAGGTCCTATTTCAATAATTTCTTCGGAATCAACACTATCGCTATTAATTATTTTGTTAATAACCATGGGATTAATAAGAAAATTTTGACC
Source organism: Mollicutes bacterium PWAP (assembly GCA_019661745.1). Lineage (GTDB taxonomy): Bacteria > Bacillota_I > Bacilli_A > Mycoplasmatales > Metamycoplasmataceae > JAIFTM01. Next base: position 1,092 of record JAIFTM010000082.1, read on the forward strand.
AAATCTTTTTGAAGCTTCAACGTTATATTTTTTGTAAATATTTATTATTTCTTTTTCTGTCATAAAATCCTTTCAAAATTTTCTTCTACTTGAAGAATTAAAAATTTTAAAGATATATTTTTTAGTTTAGCAAAAAAAACATAAGTAAAAGATACATATTCTGTTATATTTGTATTTCCCCTCATTGGAAAAGGAGTTAAATATGGTGTATCAGTTTCTAATAAAATTCTGTTTAAAGGAATGTTTAAAACACTTTTTCTTAAATCATTAGAATTTTTAAAAGTTATCATTCCACTTAATGAAAAATAGATATTTTTTAAATTTAAATATTTTTTAGTCATTTTTAAAGGTTGATTATATGAGTGGAAAATAAAAGTTACGTCAGGATATTTTTTAACCATTTCATAACTTTCTTTATCAGACTCTCTGGAATGTATAAAAACTAATTTGTTATATTTTTGGGCCCATAAAATATGTTTTTCAAAAATCATTTTTTGCAAATTAAAAGTTTCTTCTTTAGAAAAATAGTGAAAGTCATATCCAACTTCACCAACGCCAATAACATCGTTAGGATTTATATTTTTTAAATACAAAATATTATTATTTTTAACATTATTTGGATGAATTCCAACCAAAGCAAAAACATTATCAAAATGTTTAGATGTTTGAATAACTTCTAATGAATCTTGGATTTCAGTACCAGGTAAAATAAGATATCTCATATTTGTAATAATTTTTTTAATTATTTCAACAGGGTTTTCATAATATTCTTTAATAATGTGGGTATGGGTATCTATAAATTTATAATTATTTATTAAATTATGAAATTTTATTTTATTTTCTTTCATTATTTTCCTAAACAAAAATTACTAAACATAGAATCTAGTAAGTTTTCATTATTTGCCTTTCCTAATATATTAGCAATGTCTTCTCATGCATCTTTAATATCAATAATTGCAACATCAGGACCCATTAAATTATTTAAAGTTTCAATTGATTGATCTATTTTGTCTCCAGCAGAGTCAATTAAAGTGAGCTGTCTTGTGTTATATAAAATATTTTCATCTTGTAAATCTATATTTTTAAAATTAGATTTAATTGCCTCAATTAAAGGAAGTATATCGCCATCTTTAGAATTAATATTTATTTCTCCTTTAATTCAATTTAAATCAGATTTATTAAACACTTTTAAATAATTTTTATTATTAGCTTTTTTTTCAATGTCTTTATCAACAGAAGAATATTGTTTAGTAGAATCGATTAAGTGGATAATAAAATCTGCTTTTTCGATAGCTTTAAAAGATTTTTTTATACCGAAACTTTCAATTTTGTCTGCTTTACTTCTAATTCCTGCTGTATCTAATAATTTTAAATTAATTTGCCCAAGATTAATTTCACCTTCAACAATATCTCTTGTGGTACCTTCAATATTACTAACAATCGCTTTTTCTTCATTAATTAATGAATTTAAAAGTGAACTTTTACCTGCATTAGGCGCGCCGACAATTGCTATTTGAATACCATTAAAAATAGTGTTTGCCATTCTGGAAACATACCTAATTTTATCTAATTGTTTTTTAACATCTTTTAATTTAGGAATAAGATTTTCTTTTGTTAATATTTCTACATCATCATATTCAGGATAATCAATATTAATTTCAATAGTAGCAATAATTTTTAAAATTTTTTCATTAAGAATTTTTATTAGTTTGCTACTTTCGCCATTAAACTTTTTAGCAGATAGTTCAGCTTGAGCATCATTTTTAGCAAAAATTAAATCATGAATAGCTTCGGCTTTTAAAAGAGACATTTTTCCATTTAAAAAAGATCTTCTAGAGAATTCTCCACGGTCGGCTAATCTTGCACCATTTCTTAATAATAAAGAGAGAATTTTATTTGAATTAACTACTCCACCATGGGCATTAATTTCAACTACATTATCTCCAGTAAAGGTGTTGGGAGATTTAAATCAAGAAACCAAAACTTCATCAATTATTTTGTTTTTTTCTTTAATAAAACCATAAGTTAATGAAGAGTGCGTACCAACTTTACCAGAAAATATTTTTTTAACAATTTTAAATGCATTTGGTCCACTCACTCTAATAATGGAGATTGGAACATTAACTGAACCGGTGCTAATTGCTACAATATCATCAAACATATTTTTATTATATATTTTTTACATATATCTTTTTTTAGTAGTTAAATATAAATAAAAAAAATAGGATGAAGCCTATTTTTGAGAATGAAGAATTTTACCTTTGCTTGGTTTAAATTTTTTAGAACCACCTTTAGCACCTTTTTTTTGCTTAAGTATGATTTTATGAGAAATACTAGCTTCCATAATACGGAAAAGAGAAGAAACAATAGAATAAATCATAACAGCGGCGGAGAAAGCAAGAGATATAAGTGAAAAGACAACAATCATAATATTTTTATTTTTACTTGACTTTTTAATAACTTGTCTTTGCTGAACGTTAATATTTTTCATACGTTTTCTACTAAAAAGTCTAGGAATAATTTGTGAAGAAAGAGAAACCAAGACTGTAATTATCATTAGTGGTAAATATTGGAATTCTCCACTAAACAATTCTTGATATGCAGTTTTTGAAAAATTAATACCTAACATTTCAACAACTTTTAAGTGTTCTACAGAAGCGATAGAACGTCAAATACAAATAAAGAAAGGCATACCGACGAGGGCAACACCAAATGTTGAAAGTTGAGAAATACCCTCTTTAGAATAGAGTTCTTGTATTTCTTGTCTTTTCCTCATTTGCATTTGTTTATTACCTTTATATTGTTCATATTTAGAATCAATAAGGGCTTTTTTTGATTCTACTTCTTGCATTTTAGCTTGATTAATAAGACCCTTAAAAGTAAGGAGGAAAACAAAAGTACGAATAACAATAACTAATAAAATAATGGATAAAAGACCACCAAAGCCAGATCAAGCAGGAATATCTCTATCAATTTCAAAAGCTAATCTAGAAATTGGATAAAAGAATAATCCATAGAAAGGTCCAAATTTCCAAGAATCGCCTCAATTTTCAATTTTTCTTAAGTTTGTTTGTTTAAGCCCGTTACTTAATTCAATACCAATTCTACCATGTCCAGGTATAAATCCATGTTTTACAAAATATTTTTCTTGTTTGGTATTTCCAACACCAGTTGTTTCAATTTTTGAAGAAATACCCATATAACTTTTAACAGTATTTCAAGAATTAATATAATTTTCTCAAATAATTTTTTCGTAACTATTGAAATTTTTAGTATCGGTATTTTTCATATGGGTTGGCAATTCTAAAGAACCGGTAACAGTATTTAGGGCGTGAACTCAACTATTTACAACACTTGATCTAGCATTTTCTTTTTCTTTTTCATAAGGTAAAAGTTTTGGATTTTTAGTACCAATACCACGAAAAGCAAATGGTATTGAATCCATTCAAGAAACTTTTATAGTTTTATTATTTTCGATTTTATAAATATCATCTAATTGTGCAGCTTTAAATGGTTTAATACTTAAATCCTTAAGAATTGTTTTTTTATACCAATCGTGAGAAGTGTAAATATCACCATTTCCATTAGCCGTAGGTGAAATAGTAGATTGAGAAGAAATTACAAATGGAATACCATTAGCATCAACAAGAAAATCACTCTCTTTATTAATACGAACAGAAAGAGATTCTACAGCTTCTCTATTGCCGGGTTTAACACCTGGTTGTTGTCTATCAACTTCTTTTCAAACAGAGTCTATATAAAATTTATCGGAGTCTTTTTCCAAATCAGTTCCGTGATTGGGATCTGCAAAAGCAAGGTGTTTTTCTTCTTTACTTATTTTATAAATGAAAGACGCGCCATTTTGTTTTTTTTCAATCATAAAAGTTTTAGAACCAGGAGATAATTCATTTGAATAAGGCGCTTGAATTAACCCATCATAAACTCCACCATTTTTTAGAATCATACCTTGAATACAACCCTCAAGAGAAAAACCTAAAAGTAGAATCAAACCAAAAATTGAAATTCATCTTCATATTTTTTTAATTTTTTCTTTACGGTTGGCATTTTGTAAGGTTTTAGAATCATTTCTAAATCAATTGTATTGTTTTTTTTGTTTTTCTTCTTGTTTCATGTTTCTCCTTTCTTAAAATTATATTTTCTAAATTAAAAAATTATATTTTATTAATTAGAAAATTAATTTCTTTAATAGTATCCCAAATAGAAAGACTTAGCCCGTGTTTTCTAACAATAATTACATAGTCATATTTAGGAAAAATAATTTTACTAAAAGAAGCTCTCATTTTTCTTCTTTGGCTATTTCTCCCAACAGAATTTGTGATTTTTTTACTGACACTTATTCCTATTCTATAATTTTGAGTTTTGGCTTTTGAATAATATATAACAAAGTCTCTATTTACTATTTGTTTACCTTTCAAAACTTTTTGAAACTCATGATTTTTTCTAAGTATATTTTTTTTCATATAAAATTTTTTATTTAATAAATTAAAATATAACGACAAATGTCGCTATTTTAATATTATTATTTATCAGAAACAGTTAATTGCTTTCTGCCTTTAGCTCTTCTTCTTTTAAGCACATTTCTTCCGCCTGGAGTGGCCATTCTAGCTCTAAACCCATGCACCTTAACATGCTTTCTTTTATTAGGTTGATAAGTTCTTTTCATCAATAACCCCTTTCAAATAGTATTATTAGTATAGCATAGCAATTGAAATTTTTATAAATTTTTACATTAATTAAAAACAATTACAAAAAATTAAATATTGTGTAAAAACATTTAAAATGCCATTAAAAAAGGATTTATAA
>JAIFTM010000083.1 GCA_019661745.1 Mollicutes bacterium PWAP
AAAAACATTTATAATAAAAAAGCAATTATTTTATAAAAATGCTTTGGATAGGACTAGGATTGGAGACCTAGCTTTGGTTGGTTTAAGCGCTTAAACAAAATAAGTTTTAAAAATAAAAATTTTATAAAATTAAATTTAATAAAAAATGAGCAAAAAGCTCACTATAATGAAAGGAATAAAATTATGGCAAAAGAATTATTTGACAGAAGCAAAGAACATGTCAATGTCGGAACTATTGGTCACGTTGACCATGGTAAAACTACTCTAACTGCTGCTATTGCAACTGTGCTATCTAAAAAAGGTTTAGCTAAAGCTCAAGATTATGCTTCAATTGATAAAGCACCAGAAGAAAAAGAACGTGGGATTACTATTAATACATCTCATATTGAATATGAAACATTAACAAGACATTATGCTCACGTAGATTGTCCGGGTCACGCAGATTATGTTAAAAACATGATTACAGGAGCCGCACAAATGGATGGAGCTATCTTAGTAGTTGCCGCTACAGATGGGCCTATGCCTCAAACTAGAGAACATATCCTACTTTCTAAACAAGTTGGAGTTCCTAGAATCGTTGTTTTTCTAAATAAAGTTGATATGCTTGAAGGCGAAGAAGAAATGATTGAATTAGTTGAAATGGAAGTTAGAGATTTACTTTCAAAATATGATTTTGATGGAGACAATTTACCAGTTATTAAAGGTTCTGCACTTAAAGCTCTTGAAGGCGAAGCAAAATATGAAAATTCTATCATGGAATTAATGGATGCAGTAGATTCATATATTGAATTACCTCCTAAAGAAATTGATAAACCTTTCCTATTGGCTGTTGAAGAAGTTTTCACAATTACAGGACGTGGGACAGTTGCTACCGGTAAAGTTGAAAGAGGTGTTGTTAAAATCAATGAAGAAATTGAAATAGTTGGTCTTAAAGATACTATAAAAACAGTTGTCACTGGTATAGAAATGTTTAGAAAACTTCTGGATGTAGCTATGGCCGGAGATAATGCAGGTATACTTTTAAGAGGTGTAAAAAGAGAAGATATTATGAGGGGTCAAGTTCTTGCTAAACCAGGTTCTATAAAAACTCACACTACTTTTAAAGCACAAGTTTATGCTTTAACAAAAGAAGAAGGTGGTAGACATACTCCATTTTTCAAAAATTATAAGCCTCAATTCTTTTTTAGAACAACTGATGTTACTGGTGGTCTTGAATTTAATTCAGGAACAGAAATGGTTATGCCAGGAGATAATGTTGAATTAATAATTAAACTTATTGCTCCAGTTGCTGTTGAAGAAGGTACAAAATTCTCAATCCGTGAAGGCGGTAGAACAGTTGGTGCCGGAACAATTACGGGCATTGTAAAATAATATTTATATTGTAAAAGATTATTAAAATATAAAATTAATTAAAAAACAAAATATTTTAAAAAAGAGATTTAAATATCTTTTTTTAAATATTTTGTTTTTTAATTAATTTTAATAATTTATATATTAATTAATTTTATTTTTTTATTAAAAATTAAGATATTATAAATATTTTTCACTTTTTATAAGTTATAATATTGTTTTATTAAACTAATTAAAATTATATTAAAAAGAAAGAAGGAAATGAAATGAAAAAAAGAAATAAATATTTATTAAATACTAGTTCATTAATTATGGGGTTTGTGCCTATAGTTTCGGTAATTAGTTGTGGAAGTGAAGATTCAGAAAATACAAAACAAAACAATAATTCTTCTACTAGTTTTAGGCATGGGGTAAGGCCAAAAAATGAAAATAATTATAGCTATGTAAAACTTTTAGACACTGTAAGACCTTCAGAACCTGCATACCCTGTAAGACCTTCAGAACCTGCATACCCTGTAAGACCTTCAGAACCTGCATACCCTGTAAACAACATAAACAATGAAAATTTTGTTATGTCAAATGATGATAAACAAAAATATATTCAAGCACGTGGATTAGCAGAAAACTATCTTAATAATTTATCTTTAAAAATTACTACTTATATGTATGGGCCCAAATTATTATTTCATTTTCCAGAACGTTTAAGGTTATTTCAAAATGAAAATAAATCATTAAGATTAACTCATTTAAATATTATTGGATCATATGAATTAAATTATTATATGAAAAATGGGAATACAATTAAAAAAATTTCAGATTTTAATAATATAAATGTTACTACACAAGAAATTTTAATTTTAGTAAAAGATCACACTGGTGCCATTTTAGGTGGAAAAACTTTTTCAACTTCATTTCTTCCTAATAAAAATATTCTTATTGAGCAACTTCAAAAAGATTTGCATAGCAACGTTATGATAAGTAGTTTATTAAATAATGATTTTGATACTTTTTCTAAACAAGTTATTGGCATAAAATCTGGAGTTCATAGCTCACTTTTAGATGGTAATAAATTATTTATTGATGATGATAATTCTAATGGTATCAATAATTGAAATTCTGTTTCTCATAATGGTATTTATTCTCCTTATTTTGATGCATCAATGGGTGTTAGTGATGATGTTATTAATCCTTTGAAGAAATATCAAAATCTAGTTTTATCTTTCGTACAATCACAAAATTCTGGTGGTACAGCCCATGCTTCTTGAGGAGGTCAAGAGCCTTTATCAGGAGCAAATAGTCCAATTAATAATTTAGTTACAAAAATAAAAAATGTAGGTAATTCTCCAAGAATTGCTTTTGGTGGACTATCTGGCGCTGCTATTTGAGCTGCAACAAAAGATCCCATTCTTTTAGCTAGAGAATTTGTTGCTATTGCTAAAAAATTTAAAATAAACGCTTTTGATTTAGATGTTGAAGGTGCAGAATCTCTTAATATGGAACATGTGAATACACTTGGTTTATCTATTGCCTTGGCACAACAAATATTACTACAAGAAGAACATATTAAATTAAAAGTTTCTTTAACATTAGCTTCTGCATCTTCTGGGTTTACAGACGGATTTAAAGTATTAAAAGAAATACTTTCTACAGGTGTAAAATTAGATATTGTTAATGGTATGACAATGATGATGAATACAGACGAAGTTACAAATGCTGGTGGTATTGATGGTATTCTTATTCAACGAACTGCAACCGGTATTAAAAATCAAATAAAAGAAGCATATGCTGCTAATGGGAAAAGAATTACTGATGAAAAAGCATTTCAAATGCTTGGGTTAACTATTGACATTAGTAGTGATACTTGAGATGCTGAAAAGTTACATGATGAAAAACAACTTATTAGAATTAAAGATTTTGCTGAGAAAAATAATATTGGAATGCTTTCTTATTGAGTATTAAATAATGATGAGCCTACTATAGGTGGAATGGCACCTAGTTATAGTCTTCATCCTCAAGATGTTTATAAAAATTGAAGTAACTATTCACCTAGATCGCACGAAGATATTTGACTTTCTTCATATAGTGATGATTCCGCTATTAAAAGAAAAATATTTGATTCTTTAAAAGAAAAATATAGTTTAAGTACTTCAAGTACTTCAAGTACTTCAAGTACTTCAAGTAATAATGGAGTAATAAGTAAAAATGATGCAATTAACATTCCTATGCCAGGAGGCACTGAATTTGAATTCATAAATCCTTCAACAGGTGTTTTATCTGTTTATAAAACTAATTACTATGTAGAAGTAACAGAAAGACCTAATAATTTGCCGATGGCATTTACATTAATTGGAGTGGCAAACCACGATGAGCCTTCTCCATTACTTAAAAATTTCAATGATATTCTTTTTTATTTAAAAAAATATGGAAATTTAATTATTTCAGATAGTGATAGAACTGATACTTTATCTCTAATTAATACTTTTATGACGTCTTCTACGTCTAAAGACATTCCTACTTTTGATAAAACATTAACTTACAACGTTCCAAACACTTTGGTTATATATAATGGTAAATTAGTTTTTAACAGGTGATATTCAAGTCCTAATAGTAATGTTGCAAGTGATTTAGCTTCTACCGCTACTTTTTCTATTAATTGAGGAGAATTAAAAACTTAATTAAATTACAATTTCACATTTTTAATTTTTCTATATTTTTTTTATTAATAAATTTCATTTTATAAATATCTATTTTATTTTTATATTTGTCGCATTAGGATTTAATAATTGTTCTTATATAATTAAATTATTATGAAAAAAAAATATATATTTAGTGATATTGATGGAACTTTATACGGTATGAATAAAAAAATTGATAAAAATTATTCAATTACAATTAATAAAACAATTGAAATAGGTCATGAGATTATTTTTTGTACTGGAAACCCTTATTTTGGTAGTATGAAATCTATTGTAAAAAAACACCCTAATTTAAATTACATGATTACTTCAAACGGAGCAGTTATTACAAATGTCAATAATAATGAAACTTTATTTTCTTCTTTTATGGATAAAAATTATGTAAAGGAATTAATTTTGATATTCGACAAATATGAATTAAATTATTCATTTTGAAATGATAAAGAATTATTTTGTTCCGAAAATGAAAAATATAAAAAATTTGTAACAAATTTTTTTGAAGAAAAATTAAGTTTTTATTCAAATCAACAAGTTATTAAGTTTTTAGTTAGTGTTAGGGATAAAAATTTACTATTTATTGAAAAACTTACTAATGAACTTAATGAATTTGGATTAAGTATTGCAAACCTTTACAATGATGGGATTGAAGTTATGAATCCTAACATAAATAAAGCATTTGCTTTAAAAGTTTTTAAAGATAAAATAGAAAATTATGATGATGATTATATGTTTATTGGAGATTCTAACAATGATGTCCAAGCTTTAAAAGTTACAGAATTTTCTTATGCTATGGCAAATGGAATGGATGAAGCAAAAAAAATTTCTAATTTTCACACTTCTCGCTTTGATCAAAATGGCTGATCTGAAGCAATTGAAGATTATCTTTATAGAGTTGAAAATAAATATGGAAAAAAAGAATTTAAATAAAAAATTATTTAAATTCTTTTTTCTTTTGGGTAAACACTTATTGAAATTGCTCCTAAACCAGTATATGCAACAACTATACTAGAAGTCAAGGTAGTTAAAGGAATATTGGGTGTTTCTTCTTTTATGGCTTCAATAGCAACATTTACGGGTTCCATATCATTTGTGTGATTAATTTCTCAAACAAAATCATTTAAATCAAATTCCGATTGTTCAATAAATTTAATTTGTTTTTTTATTGCAAATTTTATTGCAGAAGCATTTTTTCTTTTTATTCCAACATTTTTTAGTTCAACCTTATCTTTAAAAGAAATAACTGGGAAAGATTTTAAAACTTTAAGTACCAAAGATTTAAATCCATTAATTCTTCCACCTTTTATTAATGCTAAATTATTTTTAGGAACAACATAAGTATTTGTATTTTTTTGCATTTTATTAATATATCTATTGGCAATAGCAAAATCAGCATCTATAGAGTTTAATTCATCAATTATAGATTTGAATTCTCTTCCAACAAAAGTGTTATTTATAACATGAATATTTTTATATTCTCTACTAAATGAAACAGCAGTTTGGTAAGTTCCACTAATTGCACTTCCTACTGGAAAATATATTACATCTTCATACTTTGGACTTAATTCATTATATAAATCAATTAATAATTTTGGGGAAGGCTGGCTAGTTTTAAATCCATTTCCAGGAACTATTTTTTCAAATACATCTTCCACTTGAATGTCAATTCCATCTTTATATGATTTACCATCAATATAAATCGTTAAAGGTAAATAACGAACATTATCGGGAAGATCAATGTTTTTTTGTAGATAAGGGCTAAAAGAATCTACTATATAGCCAATTTTTTTCTTAGTCATAATATTATTTATTATATATATTTATATATATCGTTCATGAAAATATAACTTTTTATTTTTATTTTTTAGCAATCTTATAATTTGTTTGCCATAAATAATGTAAAATAATAATATGAAGAAAGATTTTTACAAAGTATTAGGTATTAATAAAAATGCAACACAACTAGAAATAAAAAAAGCTTATAGAAAATTAGCAATGAAATACCACCCTGACAGAAATAAAGAATCAGATGCAGAAGATAAATTTAAAGAAATTACAGAATCTTATGAAATTTTAAGTAATGAAGAAAATAGAAAAAAATATGATCAGTTTGGTCATGCTGCTTTTGGGCAAGGTTCTAATTCCGGCCATAATGGAGGAGGATTTGAAGGTTTCAGTAGCGGATTCGGTGGGTTTGAAGATATTTTTAGTAGTTTCTTTGGTGGTGGAAATTCTAATAGAACAAGAAAAGGTAACAATTTACAAGCTAGCATTACTATAGATTTTAAAGAATCTTATTTTGGCAAAGTTTTTACTCAAAAACTTTCAAAATTTGAAAATGGCAAAAGAGAATCTGTTGATGTTGAAATTTCTATCCCTCAAGGAATAAAAAATGGTCAAACCATAAGTTTAAGTGGTTATGGATCTGAAGGAGTTAATGGTGGAGTCAATGGAGATTTACATTTAACAATTTATATAATTAATCATAAACATTTTGAAAGAAATGGAAATGATTTAATTTTGGTTGTTCCTGTTTCCGTATTTGACATTCTTTCTGAAAAAACAATTAAAATTCCTACATTCAAAAAAAATATAGAATTTAGACTAAACAAAACAATTCAAAACGGTTATGAAAAAGTTTTTTTTGGAGAAGGCTTTAAAAGTATTTCTAATGGTATTTTTGGAGATTTAAAAATTATTTTTGAACTATATATACCAAAACTTTCTTCTACTGAAAGAAAAATAATTGTTGAAGAAACTAAAAAAGTTAAAAGCAAAGATTATGAAAAATTTTTAAAAGATTTTAAAAATTAAA
>JAIFTM010000084.1 GCA_019661745.1 Mollicutes bacterium PWAP
ATAATTTAAATACAATTAATAATATATATATTTAATATATAAAAGAAAAGGAGAATTAATTTTGTCAGAACCTAAAGAAAAAAACAAGTTTCCTTGAGCTAAACTGATTATTTGATTATTGGTTTTAACTGGTGTTGGTGTTGGAATGGCAGCTATATTTGGCGCATTCAATAAAAAAGCCCACTCGATAGATCAAATTAGATTTGAGAATCGTCTAAAAAACTCAAGTGCCGATGTTAATGATGGTACTTATTTTAAAAGTCTTGAAATTAATAAAATGTCAAATACTATTGAAGGTATTTATTTAAAAGAAGGATCAAAAGGCGACACTGGATCTAAAAGTGGCCAACATTTTATTGCTCATGTTAGTGGCTCTTACATTGATAATTTAACATCTACAGCAATAAATAGTAATGCCGTTGGTTCATCTTTAAATATTGGGTTACAAAAAGATCTTAAAAATTCTGTTTTAAATGGAAGTATAAAAGGTTATATAAATCCTACTGGGCCAAAAGGCAGAAGTATTTGAATTGATTTATTATTTTCATTACTTCCTATTATGCTTATGCTTGGACTATTCTTTTGAATTTTCAGAAGAAGTAGAAAAGGGTCTGGGGGAGGATCTGCATTTGATCCTACTAATGGTGCAGGAAATTCAAGAGCCGTTAGAATGAAATCTAATAAAAAATTTTCAGACATTGCTGGTTTAATTGAAGCAAAAGAAGAAGTTATGGAAGTTGTTGATTTTCTAAAAAATCCTAAAAAATATACACAAGCTGGGGCTTCTATTCCAAAAGGTATTCTTTTAGGTGGACCTCCTGGCACTGGTAAAACTTTACTTGCCAAAGCTGTCGCTGGAGAGTCGGGAGTTCCTTTTTACTTTATTTCTGGTTCGCACTTTGTTGAAATGTTTGCTGGTGTTGGGGCTAAACGTGTTAGAGAAATGTTTAAAGTTGTTAGAAAACATTCTCCTTCAATTTTATTTATTGATGAACTTGATGCAATTGGTAAAAAACGTGGTTCTTCTTTTGGGAATGATGAGAGAGAACAAACTTTAAATCAAATTTTAGTTGAATTAGATGGTATGCAAGAAAATAGCGGAATATTAGTAATGGGTGCAACAAATCGTCCTGATGATTTAGATCCCGCATTAGTTAGACCTGGTCGTTTTGATAGATCTATAACTATTAATTTGCCTGACGTTAAAGAAAGAGAAGCTATTTTGGAATTACACTCCAAAGGTAAAAGAATTTCTAAAGAAGTTAATTTTAAAAAATTAGCCAGAAGAACATATGGGTTTTCAGGCGCTCAACTTAATGCCGTCATTAATGAAAGCGCTCTTCTTTCTGTTAGAGAACAAACTGATATTATTACTAGAGAACAAGTTGACGAAGCTGTAGATCGTGTTGTTGCTGGACCTGCTAAAAAACACAGAGTTGTTTCAAAAAAACAAATGGAAGTTACTGCTTATCATGAAGCTGGACACGCTGTGGTTGGACTTATTGAAGCAAAAGCTTCTAAAGTTCAAAAAATAACTATAATTCCACGTGGCGATGCAGGTGGATATACTGTTATTACTCCAGCCGATGACTCTTATACACAAAAAAGAAGTGATCTTGTTGCTCAAATTATGGGATTTATGGGCGGTAGAGCTGTAGAAAAAATTATTTATAATGAAGTTTCTACTGGAGCAAGTGATGACATTCAAAAAGCATCAAATATTTCAAGAAGAATGGTAACAGAGTTTGGTATGTCACAACTAGGCCCTATTGCTTATGAAACAAGAAGTTCCGGATCTAAATTTTTAGGTGGCGGAGATGTTCAAAAAAATTATTCTGATGCAATTGCTAAAGAAATTGATTTAGAAATTAGAAAAATTTTAAATGAAGCTGAATCATATTCAATTAAAATTCTTAAAAAAAATATGGATTTAGTAGAATTAATTAAAGATGAATTATTAGAAAATGAAATTATTGTTGCAGAACAAATTGAATATATTTTTAAAAATAAAAAAAGACCTTCTAAAAAAATTGCTGTAAAAAAAGAAAATATTAAAGAACAATCATTAGATGATTTAATTTCTTCTACTTCTAAAGATAATTTAGAAGAAAATAATAAATATCATAAAAAAGATTTAATTTTAAAAACCAAAGCTGAAATAATTGAAATCGGTAAAATAAATGGTATTAATCTTAAAAATTCAGATACAAAAAAAACAATTATTAATAAATTATTAAAAATTAAAAATTAATATGACCAAAAGTCATATTAATTTTTAATTTACATATTTTTTAATTTATTACATATAATAAAAAATAACTATGTTTAAAGAAAAAGTAAAAAATTTTATAAAAAATCCTTTAATTTTTAAAAAATTAGAAAAATATGTATTTTTTATAGAAAAATATAACAAAATGTTTAATTTAACTGGGTTTTTAGGAGACCAAATTTGAGAAAGTGTAATTTATGAATCTTTAATTATTTTTGATAATAAAACTCTTAAAAATAAAAATTTAGCCGATATTGGTTCGGGCGCAGGATTCCCATCAGTTCCTATTGCCATTTTGAACAATTCTTTAAAAATTACCATAATAGAACCTTTATTAAAAAGAACAAAATTTTTAGAAATTATTAAAAAAGAATTAAATCTAGAAAATTTAACAATTAGAGTAGAAAGAGCAGAAAATAGCCCATTAATAAACACTTTTGATTATGTTACAGCAAGGGCTGTGGCACCCTTAAGAGTTCTATTAGAAATTTCTCATAACCTTTTAAAATTAGAAGGATATTTTTTATTTCCAAAAGGTCCAAAAGTTTTTGAAGAAATGAAAGAATCTACGAAAATTATTAAAATATTGAATATTAAGAAATTAAAAATAGAAGATTTTAATGAAATTAATTCAATTCAAAATTATTTATGAATTGGTAAAAAAACACAAAATAATATTGAGGGTTTTCCAAGAAAATGGAACAAAATTAAAAAAAAGGTTATTTAATTTTTCTTTTTATATAATTTATCTATA
>JAIFTM010000085.1 GCA_019661745.1 Mollicutes bacterium PWAP
TAAAGTAATAGATAGTATAAAAGAGGCAGTAAATGCAGAACCTTTTAACAGTAATGTAAGTTATGGGTCAATAGATGAAATTGACTTAAGCAAACAAAGTCTTTTTCCATTAGCTCATATTGAAATTAATAATGCTGAGATAAACGAAAACTATGTAACGTTTAACGTAACCCTTTACTTAATGGATTTAGTAGATTTTAGCAAAGACCCAGACACTACCCTGTTTTTAGGAAACGACAATCAACAAGATGTTGAAAATACTCAGTTTGCTTTGGCCACTAGAGTTATGAGAGTATTAAAGAAAGCTAACTTATACAGAAACAAATTTGAATTAGAAGGTGCTGTAAATGCTCAAAGGCTGCCAAGTTTTGAAAACAATCTTTCTGGATGGGAAGTTAATTTTCAAGTTGGTGTTGCTGATGATATGACATATTGTTAAAATGAGCAGATTAAAAAGAACCATAGAAACTTATTCTAAGTACGTTATTCAACAGTCAAGGGGCAACTTATCCAAAAACAAAAGTAATGGCAGTAAAAGCCTTTATAATAGCCTTAAGTACCTTATAAAACAGAACAAAGATAGTGGCGGAAGGTTTGAAAGTGGTTTTAATGTTGGTTTTAGTATGGATAATTACGGAGAATTTCAAGACAAGGGAGTTCATGGAGTTAATTCCAGTTATGTAGAAAACAAAAAAACAAAGTTTAAATATAAAAAGTCTAGCAATTTAATTGGATTAGAGGCAGCGACTGGAACATTTGCAAAGTTTGCTAAAAGAAAAGGTTTAAAGTTTAGAGATAAAAAAGGAAGATACATCACTTATGAATCAACTGGTTTTGTACTGGCTCAAGGCATTAAAAAGAAAGGTTTAAAAGCTACTGGATTTTTTAGTAAGCCATTACAAGCTGGGATTGATAAATACGGAAGTCAATTTGCTGTATCAATGCTAGAAGATGCCTTAGACATAATATTTAAAGAAACAAATTAAAATATAATGAGTACAATAATAAGAACAAGAAGTCCATTTTTCATAAGAACACCTGGACAAGGAAGTCCAAATCTTTATTATTTTCAGATTACTATAAGTGTACATTCAGGAGTACTTGACTCAGTTCCTAAATGTGATTCTATTTATCAATTCTATTCTTTAAAAAAAAAACCAATAGGAACAGAAACCTCAGTTTCTTTTGATATTAGCGAATTAGTAAACGATGCAATAATTCAAATTTATAATGCTAATTATTCTAATTCAGCCATAACACAATCTGTGTGGGTTTCAGTTGTAACATCTGCTAGAACTTCTGCTGGAGAAATGATAGGAACACCAACAACAACTTCATTGTTAGCACAGGAGGGATATAATAAATTTAAAGATGGGGCAAATTATACTGTTGAGCCTTATGCAATGATTTCATCTAATTATTATGATTATAAACTTGGTGAACCTGTAATAATTCCTGTTAATAATGAATTAGTAAATTCAGTTGAATGGAAATTTAATAGTACTATTCTGTTAACTCAAACCTTTTCAGATAACGGAAACCAAAACCAAAAAATAAGATATGCTGCAAAGGGGACAAGTAGCTCAAATTATCCTAATGAATTAAAAGTTATTTATAGTGGAGGGTCAAAAATAATAAAATTAAATCCTATTGAAGAATGTAAATACAAAGTTTACAAAATTGTTTTCTTAAATAGATGGGGAGCTTTTCAAGAATTATTCTTTTTTAAAAAATCAATAGAAACTTTATCAGCAACCAGAGAACAATTTAATGCAAGTATTTTTGAAGCTAGGTCAGTTCTATTAGGAGAGCCTGAGAGTGGAGAAGGTGCGTGCGATGAAACAGTTTCTTTTAACACTTATAGCACTACAAACCATTCTAAAAAAACTTTTAATTCAAACGCAACAGAATCTATTTTGTTAAATAGTGGCTTTGTTAATGAATTAACTAATCCATACTTTGAAGAATTATTAGTATCTGAATATGTTTGGTTACAAGACCTTTCTCCTTTAGAATTAGGCGAAAGTATAATTTCAAGAATATTCCCAGTAAACTTAAAAGAAAGTTCATTTACAAGAAAAACTGGATTAAATGACAAGCTAATTAATTACACTATGAGTTTTGAAAAATCATTTAATCTGGTAAATAACATTAGATAAATGCAAAAAGTAATTCTTTACATACAACCTGACATAGTTAATTCTACAGTTATTGAAGATTTTATAAGAGTTGATTTAATGGAAGAAGAATTAATTTCTATTACTTCAGTAATACAAGATATAAAAGATATTGAAAAACTATTCACAGACTATTCTAAGACTTTTAATTTACCAGCATCTAAAACAAACAACAAATTTTTTAAACACTGGTATAATCCAGACATTGACGCTTTTAATAATCAAGTATTTTCAAATGCTAAAATAGAATTAAATCATTTTGAATTTAAAACTGGAAAAATACAACTTAACGAGGTTGAATTAAAAAATGGGAAACCATTACTATATAAGGTTACTTTCTTTGGTGATACTGTAGCCTTTAAAAACGCTATTAATGAGGACCAATTGAGTGATTTATTATGGCTAGATAATTTTAATCACGAGGCAACTGATAATAATGTAAAAGCTGGATTACAAACAGGGTTAGATTTTACTGTAGATAGCGTTTCTTATAGCAAGGGTATAATATATCCTTTAATATCTCATTCATCATCTTATGTTTATGACACTTCTAATGGTGATGCTCAAGGTAATCCATTAAATATATCAATAGGAGCTGAGCCTGAAAACATCACGAAAAGAGGAGTCTTCCCAGAAGATTTAAAACCAGCCATAACTTTAAAAATAATTCTTAAGGCAATTCAAGAACAATATAATATAGTTTTTAAAGCTGGAAAGTTTTTTGATTCTTCAGCAATGACAAATTTATATATGTGGTTGCACAGAGAAAAGGGAGCAATGATATTAAGGAAAAGTTTTTTATTTAACACTACTACATCAGGAGGTGGTTCAATGTTTAATTGTAGTGGCTCTGACTGCACAGCTTTAACAGATGTAAACTATCAAAGTAATATTAATTTTAGAGGATTTTTTGATTTACCTACTGGAGTATTTCATTACAGACCAGATTTAACCGTAGACACAGAGAATACAGTTTACACAGTAACAACCTCTGTAAGTAGCACAACTGTTCCGTACACACTTCAAATTATTAGATTAAATAATATGGAGGTTTTTGCAGAAAGCAGAAGAAATTTTGGGAATCAAAGTTTATCAATTAACATTTTTACAAATCCATTACTTCCAAATTCTCCATCTGGTAATAGATTAAATAGGGTTGATTTACTTATGTGGAGTATGCAGAATAATAATGAAGCAAGTAAATTTGCAGTTAGGATAATTTGTGAAGATGATTTTGGAGCATCTCTTTCTGTAAGTTTAAATAGAACTTATGTAGATGCTGCTACTGTGAATTTATCTGGAACAATGAATACGAATCAATCAACTTTCATTACAACAAAATTTGTTATTATTTCAGATAACATTCCAAAAATTAAAATAAAAGATTTTTTAAA
>JAIFTM010000005.1 GCA_019661745.1 Mollicutes bacterium PWAP
AAGTTAGGGTTAAAGAAAATCAAAGAGCGGTTATTCCATTTAATAAAAAAACTACAGAAGAAATAAATATCTTAATAGATGAATATTAATTAAATAATTAACAATAACTTAACAATATTGTTGTTAATTATTTAATTAATATAAAAAACCTAAAATAAAAAAAGAAATTATTTATTTTAGAATAACCTCAAAAATATGAAAATTTAATTTAAATAAAGAGATAGGAGATTTTTTTGAGTAATAAAAAGAAAAAAAATGAACATAAATCATTTATAAATACTTCATATGAAAAAACATTAGACAACTTTATAAAAATAGAAAAAAAATTAGATTTTATTAATTATTCTTGACTATCAATTTTTCATAGAATATATCCTATTGATGAAATTTTACAAGGTCATGATGTAAGAATAACACCATCAAATTTTGAAGAACGAATTAATTATTATTTAAATGATGATATAGAAAGTTTTAATGATGATTCAAAGAAAGCTATTTCATTTGTGAAAAAAAATCATAAAAAAATGATTGATATTCATTATAAATATTTTACTTCAAAACAAATGAAAGAGTATGATCACATTGAATGATTTTTTAAAAACTTAAGTTCTTCATATAATGAAATTTTTAAAGAATTGATTAATTTAATCAATGAAAAAAAAGAAACAGAAATATTTTATGAATTAGAAGAGGCAGGTATTTTTACACATTTTGAAATTATAAAAAAATATGTTTCATATTTCAATTCTTTTAATGAGTTGTCATTACAGAAAATAAATACTAAATTATTTTTAGAACATTTATCGGACTTTTTGATTTCTTCTAACTTAATTGAGGTATTATCAAAAATTTTGTTTAATGAAAATAAATCAACATGAAAAGAAATAAAATCAATTTATGTAAATGATAGCATTACAAATATTCTTAATTCAAATCTTTTGAATGACATAAGAGATTGGAGAAATTACTTTGTTCATAATGGTTTCGAATATGATTCTTTCTTTGAAGGGGAGTGCAATTTATATGCTTCTGTTATGTTTCCAAAGATTTCATGCTTTATGAATATGAAATTTCTAGTTCAACTTATAAAAAATATTAAAGATAAATAAGGAGTAGAAAATTGAATAAATAAATGGTTATTTTTATTCAATTTTCTTTTTTTGTTCATATTTATCAAACAGCATAAATATCATTTTTATTTCTCCGCAATATCATAAATTTCTTGTTGCTAAAAATTGAGACAGGATAAGGATCAATGTACACCATTCCATAATATATATATTATGGAATGGTGTACATTGATCGGTAGAAGAATTCTTTCAGAATTTTTTAAAAACTAATAAATCAAAAATATTATCAATTATATTTAAATAGTTTTTAGGTATAGTGGAATTGGCATTTCGATGACTAAGTCAATTTCTTATATTTTTCTTGCTTCTTTTGCTTTCATAAAATCCAATGTTTCTCTTTCTTTTTCAAGTTTTTCTTTCAATATTTCATAATGTTTACGAATTGATTCATATTGCTTCATTTGATATTCATAAAATTCTTCTAATCAGTCCTCATTAGTTGTATAACATCACCCATCTATAGCATCTTTTTTTATTTTATCTGTAGCACTGTCAAAATCGATTTCATATATAAGCTTTAATAAATTTTTCATTACTTTTCCAGAAATAATTCCAACTATTTGGTCAGAATCTCTTAGTTCCGTTCTAAACCTCGCTATTTTTCCTGCATGGCTTTGTCTTATCTTAAAATTTTGTTCGTATTCGATTCCAAATCGTTGATAAAAAATATTTAATTCTTTAGTTCCTGTATGTTTATTTTTATTGTTGATTAATAATATTTTTAGTTCAGAATATATTAATTCTTTTCAAATATTGTTTTTAATTATAACCATTAAATTACTAATGATTTTTTCAAAATCATTAGGACATTCATTTTTATAACTTTTAAAAATTTCTATTTTAGCGGCCATTGAATTTTTTTCTATTCAATTTCAAAAGTTTTCATCATTATATTCGTCCTTTGAATTAAGAATATTTTCTTTTAAAAAATCCTTTAACTTATTTTTAAAATAATTTTGATGTTTTATATATTTTGAATTCATTATTCTCCCTTTTGTTTTAGATTTTTTGTTTTCTTTTTTAAAAGTTATTGGTTTTTAATTAACAAAATTATAACAAGAGATTAACAAGATTATGGTTTATTTTATTTAAACTACACTTTATGTGACATATGACTACACTTTAATTTATTTAGGTATAGCTTAATAGTTATGTAAATAAATAAGCATTAGAAAAAATAAAAGTAGATAGTTGATGTGCTATCTACTTTTATTTTTTTCTTTTTTATTCAATATTTCTAAAATATCCATTAATTCTTTAGCTGTTTCAAATTCACCTCTTGCAACTGCTTTAGAACTTAATTTTTTCAATCTATACTCTATATTTGAATCTAACTTCAATTGGGAAATATTTTCTTTTAACGAAATTTTTTGATTGCTTAAATCTACAACCTTTTTCTTTTGTTGTTCAATATAACTCAACATTTTTTGAAACTGTCAAGTTGCTTGTTCAACCTTCCCTTTTTCACCCAGTTCTTTTGATGGTTTTTCAATCTTAAATTCTTTTGCAACATCATTTCAAAAATCATTTTGAATTTCTTTTGCTTTAATTCGAACTTGTTTCTGAGTTAGGCCTTGATAACCAAATTTTCTTTTTGCTGAAAGGTAGTTTTTGTTGTTGTCCGTACTTAAATTATTCATTACTATTTGAAGTTGTGGAGTAACTTCGTCTAATTGAATAACAGACCCCATAATAGATTCTTCTACAAATTTGTTTTTAATTCATTTATCAGCTTTGGTTAAAAATGCAATTGAATCCTCTTTATTTAATGTATTGTTCAATCCGCCGGCCTGTATTACTCAACCAGTAAATTCAATCGCATTTTTTTGTCTTCCGCCAGCTATTTTTTTATCTCTCAATCAATCTTCATCTTTGAAGGATTTAATCTTTGTAAGAACAAGATTATTGCTAATTTTATTTAGATCTATTCCTCCTATTTTGTTTTTACTAATTAAATTACTTTCATAAAAACCCTTTACTCTTTCATTGTGTCTTGCAATCCCTCAGGCTTGTTTTTTTGTCAAACCTTTAAAATCAAAAACTAACTTCATCATTACCTCCTTAACACCAAAATTATAAAATAAAAATCACTCACAAGAGTGAATATTTTATAAAGGTGTATGCTCCAATACTCCTTTTAGTAAAAGGAGTGGAGCAATTAAACATTGAGCTTTAATATTGGATTTCATAATAACAAAATTACTTTATAAAATATGTACCTATAATGGTCAAAATAGGTACATAAATATAGGATTAAAAAAATAGTCTTTCTAAACTATCCCAACAAAAGTAACACTAAACAAAAAATCACTATACCAACATAAGTTGTAGTGATTATTATTTTATATTTGAAATAATATTGTCTACAAACAATAATATTTCATCAAAAGTATAAATATCATGCGAAAAATTCTCTTTAAATAATTTTCATGATGTTTCTTTATCTTCAGTATCTATATTTGCTGAATTACCGATAATTAATATTCCGTGTGTAAATGAGCTGAGCAATTTTTTAGCAGCTATTTGAACCCTTTTATTATAGAGAGAGAGTTGCACTGCTGCCGTTATTAACTCCTTTGATAATCCAGACATATTATTTCTATCAATAGAACTAAAAAGGTTTGTTGACGGTCTTTTTAGTTCTATTATTGTAGGTTCTTTACCATCCGCTAAAATATCAATTTTATTGTTTTTTTCATTACTGCTAGTGATCTTATACTCAATTTCTTTAATATTGTGTATTCTTGGAAAAATGATAGGTAAAATTTCTGGATACTCATCAAACATATTTTGAAAATTAATTTCTAGAGCATTTTTCGATATTAAACCTGATCATTTTTCACTGAAATTTTTTAATCTATTTAATAATGATATTCTAATTATTTCACCCTGAGCATCCTGAATTTTAACTATAGACTTTATATCTTCGGGAGTTAGTTTTTCTGGTATCATAGAAATTTCTTTACTAAGATCAATTTTGATATCATCATTAGGCATATTGAAGACTGTTGCGTCTTCTGTTTCTCTCTTATTTATTTCAATACGATATTGGCTTTCAATTTTAAATAAATTCATCATTAATTTTTCATAGATTTTTTTATATTCTGTTATCCCAAAATTTTTCTTTGTAACGTCTAATGAAGGATCATCGCCCAATCTTACCACTTTTACTATACGAGTATGTATTTTGCCTGAAGATTTTTTTTCTTGAACAGAAAAACTAACTCCATATGATTTTTTTTCTATTTCGAAGTTAGTTAAATCAGTTTTATACAATGCACCCGTTGACTGGTCTATGTTTTTTAGTTTGAATATAAGAATCATATATAAATTATAGATAATTTAGTTAATCTTATAATTGTTGATTCTAATATGCAAGTAATTTTAAAAATTAAGGAAATATATTCTTAATTTAACTTAAAGAAAAAACTATTTAAAAATCATAAAAAAATTGCTATAAATAGAGATGAATATTACTCTATTTATCATAGAGTTATCATAGAGTAAAAGTTCATAATTAATTTAGATAAGCTTAATAAATAGCTTATATTATAATATATAATATATTTATAGAAAGAGGTAAAATTATGGGATTAATTAAGAGGACATTAGAAGAAAACCGTAAAATATTCATAAGTGGAATTTTGAAAAATTTAAATGAAGTTCATTTTAAATATGGAAATTGTTCTTCAGTAAAAAATTTTATTAATAAACAATTTAAAGTTAATTATTTATATAGTACAGATTTTGACAAATGTGTTGAACAGTTCTATGGATCAACAGATAATAAACAAGATATAGAATGAAAATTAGCCTGTATTCTTTTTTCTTATTCGATATTAAAAAATCATATAAAAATTCATATTAATTCTTCTGCAGAATATAAACGTTATGAATCTCAAGTAGAACTAAATACTTTAAAAATATTAATGGTAAATAGTAAAGAAAATCTGATTAAGAATTTTCCTGATTATGATATCAATTGAGATGGATGAGATGAAGAAAATGTGTTCATTGATTTCACCCCAAAGAAAACTATAGAAGAAAATAATTAAAAATAATGCTCTATAACCCTTATTTTATGGGGTTTTTTATTTTTTTTGTTATTTTTTTGTCACCCAATCAATCTTCATCTTTGAAGGATTTAATCTTTTTAAGAACAAGATTATTGCTAATTTTATTTAGATCTATTTCACCTATTTTGTTTTTACTAATTAAATTACTTTCATAAAAACCCTTTACTCTTTCATTGTGTCTTGCAATCCCTCAAGCTTGTTTTTTTGTCAAACCTTTAAAATCAAAAACTAACTTCATCATTACCTCCTTAACACCAAAATTATAAAATAAAAAATACTCACAAGAGTGAATATTTTATAAAGGTGTATACTCCACTCCTTTTAGTAAAAGGAGTGGAGTAATTAAGCATTGAGCTTTAATATTGGATTTAATAATAACAAAATTACTTTATAAATTTATGTACCTATAATGGGTATTATTATAGGTACATGTTGATTAAAAGAATTAAAGAACTTGAGATACAAAAACAAGAAATTTATGATATTGCGAGAAATTTAAATGAGATTTAGTTTTGTAATTTAATTAAAGATATGAGATAAAAAAATCTATTGAATTAGAATCAAATGTTGAAATTAATAAAGAAATATAAAAACAAAAAAATAGATAAAATTTTATCTATTTTTTTGTTGAATTCTATCGTTTTTTATAATTTGTTAAATTTGATGTTTTTAGTCATTATCAATTATTATCTCTCAACGATCCGGACAAAGTGTTGTGTTCTTTCTTAAAATTATTGACTTATTTTTTATTGAAGAATTTCATTCATCTCAGGAATAGTCAATTAACATTTTTTTTATTTCGGGAATTTCTAGATGGAATAAAGTTATTTTTGATTTTTGATTTTCTTTCTTTATTTTATCTATTAATTTTTTATTTAGATTATTTTTATTTAGATTAAATTTCTTAAAATAATTTCTTATAACATAAGCAGTTAGAATTTTCAGAGCCTTATAATCAAATTCATTCAAATTAACAACGGAAGTAGAATTATATGATTCATCATTAGGATTAAAACAATTTTGTTCAATAACAGAAAAGTGTTTTGTATTTAAAGTTTTTAATGATTCAAAAATTATTTTGAGAATATATATTAAACTTTTTTCTAGTTCTCTATTTTTGTTAGATAAAAATTCTAATCTTAATAACTTATTGTTTAATTTTTCAATAATATTGATTTTTTTTTGTTTGTTTTTTGATAATTGTATTTTAATTTGATGATTTAATACTTTATTGTTTTTTTTAAATTTCATATTAGGAATAAATAAATCATTTAACATTTTTGAAATAATATTAAAAATAGAATTTTCAATATCGCGCACTTTTTCATTAAATCTCCCTTGCCTTTGATTTTCTAATGAAAAAAAATGTAAATACATAGATAAAGAAATAGCAAATAACGAAAATATAACACTTCCAATAGTCACACAATCAATAAAATTTTTGGGAATTGTTTTTGGATAAAATACATATAACAAAAATACTATGAAAAAGAATATCATGTCAATCATTAAGAATAAAATTAAAAATTTATATTTTTTTGTTACCATAATATTTATCTCCTTTTTATATTTTATTTAAAAATTATTTAATATTTTTGGCTATTATAAAATAACTAATTTAATATTTTTTTTCATAATTTAATTATATTTAAAATTCGCAATTAAAATATTCTTAAAAAGACAAGATGAAGCTTTTACTTAAATCCAAACAATTTCCGATAAATTTAAATCTTTTTAAAGAATTGGCACATAAATAAATGTATTTAATTTATTTTAACTAAGGTCATTTTATTTTGTTAGAGGGTTGTCATGAAGAAAATCGAAAACCCCCTAAGGCTTAGATTTAATTAATTTGATTACGGAGAAGACCTTTTTTGATTTATAAAATTTTATGTACCTATTTTGGGTAAAATAGGTACATAAAATTATAAATAAAAAAATGGTAACTTTTTAATGTTCGCATACACAACACGATTAGGCAAATTGCCACGCTTTAAAAAGAATTACTTCCATGATTATTATACTTATTATTTTAATATATTTTTCTTATTTTTTCACTATCTTTAATATTATTTTCTAAAATTTGTCTAAAACGAACAAAAGAATAGTAATCTGCCAATTGAACTCCTCAGTGTTCTTTAGAATCTATATATTTTAATTCTATATTTATTTTTTCATTTCTTTCTAACAATCAAGCTCTTAAATATTCTTCTAAACTTTTAAAAGATCCAACACCTATCTCTCTTTTGTCAATAATAATTTCAACATTTATAGGTTCTTTTAAATTTTTAATATCTAAAATTCTTTCACATAATGATTTAAAAATAAAATTATATGTAACATTTTTATTTTTGTAAAAGTTTGAATTATTCGGTTGCAATCTATTATCTATATAAGAAGTAAAAATATTTTGAATATTTATTTTTTCTAAAAATTCATTAAGTTCCATTGTTTTTTTACTCAAATTAAATTGATGTGCTTTCAATTCATTTTTAATATCAATCCCAATTTCTTTTTTCATTTTTATTTGAAATCTTTTCACTTTGTTTTTTATTTTTGGGACATTATTTTTATTAACAAAAAAGGCAGTTATAGAAAAAATTTTTAATTTGTGTGTGTTTAGTGAACCAGATTCATCAACAAACATTTTTATATCCATTAATTAAGCTCCAAAGATTCTCTTAAAATTTTATCTACTATCTCACTAACAGAAGTATTGTAAATTTTAGATAATTTGTTTAATCTTATAATTGTTGATTCTTTTAAAGCTAATGATTTTTGTTTTTTAAGATCTTTACTAAATTCTTTAATATTTAATCTTGTTAGATCAATTTCTTCTGTCTTGGACTTATCAACAAAATTAACCTCTTTGATTTTTTTCTCTTCTTGTTCTATTTTTTTATTAACTTTTGCGATGGAATCAAATCCACCTAAATCAAATTTATTTTTATTCATTATTTAAC
>JAIFTM010000006.1 GCA_019661745.1 Mollicutes bacterium PWAP
ATACCATCAGATGTTTTAATATTTAAATAATTTTTATGTGGCTCATTAGAATACATAAAAAGTTTGTATCTAATGCCATCTATATAAGTAAAAGCTCCTGGAAAGGGATTTAATCCAACAATTTTTCTTTTAATAGTCTCAGCATCCATTGTTGAATCTATAATTGCAAAACTTTTTTCAATTTTAGGACTTAAAGTAAAAAAATCACCTTGTTCTTTTCCAGAAAAAGAATTATTTTTAAAATTATTTAATCAATTAACAATATTTTTAGCAGCTAAATTACTAATAATTTCAAAACCTTTTCCTACGGTTGTAAATTCATTTATTTCTTTAGAATCATAGAAATACATTTTTCCTGCATCCATTTCTTTTATCATTTTAATTAGAGTAATGCCAATTTCTTTTTCACCATTTAAAATTGCATGATGTATGGGTGCTGCTCCTCTATATTTAGGCAATAAAGAACCATGAATATTTAAAGCAGGTAATTTTGTAATATTAAGAATTTTTGAAGGGATCCATTGGCCGAAAGCAAAAGTTAAAAATAAATCATATTTTAATTTTTTTAATGAAGAATAAATATAAGAAATTTTTTCAGGTTTAAATACTTTTATTCCATGTTTTGAAGCAAGTTTTGAAACTGGAGTTTCTTGTAATTTCATCCCTCTACCTTTTCTTTTATCAGGTTGAGTTATTATTGCAACAACTTTAAAATTTTTAATTACTTCTTCAAAAGCTTTAACGCTAATTTGGGGACTTCCAGCTAATATAATTTTCATTATTTTCCTCTCGTAATTTTTTTATGTAATTTTTGTTGACTATTATTAGCTTTATTTTCTAAAATAAAATTTTTTAATTCTTTACTTTGTTTTTTATTTCTAACTTTAGGGAGAGAAGTTTCAGCTCTTGTTAAAGTTTCTCAAAGATTATCTTCTTTTAAAAGAAGTACATGTTGTGGAATATTATTTATTTTGCAAGTTCTTGCTCTATTAGTAAAAACAACCAAAGAAACTAAGGGAGATTTCATACCTTTCAACATATTATCATAATGTTTTAAATGTTTTTCATTTTGAAGAATAGCATTTGTTATATCGAAATGACTTTCTCCCATTTTTTTTACTCACATTTTGTCTTTTGCATCTCCATAAATATGGCCACTAATGTTTTTTATTTCAACAATAAATGTTGCTCTATCGGTAATTAATATTCCATCTATTTCATAAACTTTATTTTTGTTGTAAGCTAAAATAGTTGGTTTAATAAAATAACCTTTATTTTCTTTAGCATAAGAAATCAAAATACTACCAATTGCTTCTTCGCCATCTTTTCCAAACTTTTTAATTGTTCTATCAATATTTTTTCTTTTAAAAATAATAACAAAAACTAAAATAATAGCAGCAACTACTAATAAAATTCCTATTACAGATGGTAAAATTTCATATCATTTCATAAATATATTATAAAAGAAACAAAAAAAAGTAGGTTTGCTACTTTTAAATAAACTCTATTTTATTGAGATATTATTAATTATTTGATTTATTTGCAAATTTGTCTAATCTAGATTTTTTTCTAGCACCAGTTTTAGAATGTAAAACACTTTTTGAAACAGCTTTGTCAATAACTTTATGAACAACATTTAATAATTCTTTAATATTATCTGAATTATTATCAATAGCTGTCTTAAGATTTTTAATTGCTTTTCTAACTCTTGATTTATAAATTCTGTTTCTTGTTGTTGCTTTTTCAATTCTTCTAATGTTTTTTTCTTTAGATCTAATGTTTGCCATTTGTATCTCCTTTATAAAATGCTTTTTTATTATATATCAATTTTAAGTTGTTCAAAAAATTAAAAATAATAATTTATGATTTTACTAATTCTGCTCCGCCAAATCCTGCTGAAAGAATTGCTGGAGCAATTGTAAGACCAATTAAAGATTCAATATTATTAACATTTGCTAGCGAAAGAATAGTAAATAATATTCCAAAAATCATTGTAGCAACTACAAATAATAGTGTAGTTATTCTTAATCAACCAGCAATTCCTTGCATGAAAAATGCAATAATTCCACACGCGCCTCCAATAAAAATAAATATTAAAGCAATTGAAGGGGCAATTTTGTTGCCGCCGTTAATTGAATTAATAATGAAGTATAGTAAAAAAGCTAAAGCAAATAAACCATATGCAATGACTTTTAATCATTTTAAAACTGAACTACCTTTATTTTTTGACATTTTTCTCCTTTAAAATATATAAAATTATTATAAAGAAAAAAATAGCTATTTAAAAAGCTATTTCTGGATTTAAGTTATGAAATACCTCTTGAACATCATCATCATCTTCAATTTTATCTAAAAAATTGAAAAATTTTTCAATTTTTTCTTTTGACAAAGTAGAAAAAATATTTGGAATATAAGTAACTTCAGCAGTTTTTCATTCTGTAAATCCTTCTTTTTCAAGATTATCTTTAATATTCATAAATTTGGAAGGTTCTGTTGTTATTGAAAAAATGCCATCTTTGCTAACAAAATCTTCAGCTCCGGCTTCTAAAGATTTCATTATTATATCATCTTCATCTAAACCTTCTGAACTCAACTCAAGTAAACCTTTAAAATCAAATATATAACTTACTGAAGAAGTTGAGGAAACTTGTCCATTTTGCTTATTTACATAAAATTGTATTTGAGCAGCAACTCTATTGGCATTGTCCGAAAGACATTTTATAAGTAAAGAAACTCCATTAACATTTGCTCCATAGGAATACTCTTTGAAGTTTGAGATATCAGAATTACCACTACCTTTTTTAATAGCAGATTCAATATTTTTCTTAGGCATAGATTTAGCTCTAGCCTTCGCAATTGCTGCCCTAAGAGAAGCATTACTTTCAATTTCATCGCCATTTACGGCAGCAACCATTATTTCTTTACTTAACTTAGCAAATTCTTTGCTCCGCTTAGCATCTTGAGCACCTTTACGATGTTGAATATTGTGTCATTTACTGTGTCCAGCCATTTTAATCTCCTTTATAAAAAATTATTTTTATTTTTAATAAAATAATAAATTTTTATTTAATAATAAAATAATACCAAAAGTAACAATTAATATAAAATTAAAAATTAATGATAATTTAATATAAGGTAATTTTTAAATATTTTTTTAAATTAGAGTTTATTAATAAAAATATTAAAATTTATTATGATGTAAAAAGAGTGAATTTTTGTTTAAATATATATAATTAATTTATGAAATTTATAGATGAATGTAACATTAAAATTAAAGCTGGTAAAGGGGGAGACGGAATCGTTTCTTTTCGTAGGGAAGCTAGAGTCGCTAGAGGTGGGCCTGATGGTGGAGATGGTGGCAGAGGAGGAAATGTTTACTTTGTAGGAGATACAGGAGTCAATACTCTTTTAAACATTAAATATATGCAAAAAATTTTTGCTGAACCAGGAACTAAAGGAATGAGTAAAGGTGCTTACGGTAGAGCAGGTAAAGATAAATTTATTAAAGCACCATTAGGAACTTTAATTTATGATAAAAAAGAAAATTTAATTGCTGATATAACTGAATATGGCATTCCAATTCTTATAGCTAACGGAGGAAGAGGAGGAAGAGGAAATAAAAAATTCAAATCTTCTATTAATACAGCTCCTCGTTTAAGCGAAAATGGTGATCTAGGTTATGAGTTTGAAGCCCACATTGTATTAAAAATTTTAGCTGATGTAGGTTTTATAGGAAAACCAAGCGCAGGAAAAAGTACTCTTTTAACAGCAATTAGTAATGCCAAACCTGAAACAGCTGAATATGAATTTACAACTTTAACTCCACAACTAGGGTTGGTTAGAGTAAATAATGATTCTTCATTTGTGGCTGCTGATTTACCTGGACTTATTGAGGGGGCGAGTCAAGGAAAAGGTTTGGGTAATGAAATTCTTAAACATGTTGAAAGATGTAGAGTTATTGCTCATGTTATAGATTTCGGTAGTAATTACAAAAATCAAATCGATGATTTTGAAATTATAAATAAAGAACTTAAAGATTATAAATTAGGTTTAGAAAATAGGAAACAAGTTGTTATTGCAAATAAAAGTGATTTAATTTATTTTAAAGATAATTTAATTAAATTCAAAAATAAATATTCAGATATTCAAATAATTGAATTTTCTGCACTAACTAGCGCAGTTGAAAAAGAAAAGAATAAGTTTGATGGTTCTACTGCGAATTTAATTTCAAAACTATATGAAGCTTATTTAAGTAGTGGTGAAATTATTGTTGAAACAAATAAAAATGAGGTAACTATAGAACTTGATGATGAAGTTATTATAGAAAATATTTATGAAGGGGCTTGAGAAGTTTCCGGAAAAACAGTTAAAAAGATTTATGATAAAATACCTATTAATACTTTTGAGAATATTGCTCGTTTTAACAAAAAAATGAGAGAAGAAGGTATATGAAGAAAACTTATTGAAGTAGGCGTAAAACCTGGTGATATTGTTAATATTTATTCTTATCAACTTGAATGGTCAAATGAAAATTAATTTTTAAAAAAACTAACCAAAATTTAGTTAGTTTTTTTAAAAATTAATTTTCTGTTTTATGGCCTTCAATAACACGTCTATCTATGTAAACTGAAACATATTTTCTGTTTCTTCTTTTTTCATATTTAACGTAGCCATCAATTTTAGAATATAAAGTATAGTCTCCGCCAAGACCAACATTTTGTCCTGGATGAATTCTAGTGCCTCTTTGTCTATAAATGATTGATCCTGCTGTACAAAATTGACCATCACCTAATTTAGCGCCAAGTCTTTTGCTTTGACTATCTCTACCATTTTTTGTAGAACCTAAACCTTTAACCTTTGACATTACTTATCTCCTTCTTTAGAAGTATGGATTTTTGTAATAGTTAAAAGTGTATAAGGTTGTCTATGACCATATTTTCTCTTGTGAGTAGATTTAGCATTATGTCTATAAACAACAATTTTTTTAGCTTTTCCTTGTTTTTCAATTTTAGCTGTAACTTTAGCTCCGGCAACATATGGTTTACCAATAACCCCTTCAACAACTAAAACTTTATCAAAAGTAACTGTATCTCCAGACTTGCCTTCTAATTTTTCAACATAAATTTTGGCGTCTTTTTTAACTAAAAGTTGTTTTCCACCTGTTTCAATAACTGCGAACATAATAGTTCTCCTTTATATTTTTTTTCACGTCTTTGAGGCGCCATGCTTTAAAGCCTCTTTAGTACGGTTACTTTATAAAGTAACAAAAAAATTATAATGATTATTTTTGATTTTTATGTTTTTTTTGTAAAGATTCTATAATTATTTTAATTAATTCAATTATTCCTTTAATTAAATATTGAAATCCGGTATAAATAGAACCTGCTTCAATAGTTTTCATTTCTTTAGTTGTCAATTTAATCATAAAAGTATTCCTTTTTCAAATTTAAAGCCTTTATTTTGAAAAGAATTTATAGCATTTTTTATGAAAAAAATTAATATGATTTATTTTTTTCATATTTTTTGATTTTTTTATAACTTGGCATTTTACTTAAAAAATATATTAATTCTTTTTTATCTATTGTTCTTTTTTTCATATACCCCCTACATTTTTAATATTGTAAAAAAGTAAAAAATAATTAAAAATAGTTAAT